>JANOWX010000762.1:0-8242 GCA_031418175.1 Acidobacteriota bacterium
TGCAGCCGCGCCTGCGGCACGGTCAGCAGGCAAGGATGCCTGCGCTCCCAGGCGCTCCGCGAACAACAAACACAGCGGCATCCACACAAAACTCAATTGCTCGGCCAACGCGCCGCGCTGATACTGGTTCAGCAAGTGGTATGGCATCACCACATACATCGTCATTGCGAACAGCGCCGCGCCGTGCCCCAACGATTCCCGCGCGTAGGCATACAACGCCAAACCCGAGGCGAACAGCAGCGCCCACCACGTCAACAGCCAAACGCGCCGCCAATCGTGCGTCACGAGATAACAAATCGAAGTCAGGTAATACGCGCCCGGCGGATAAAAGCTCAGCGCCGGCGCGCCATAGCCGCCGTGCGTCGCCTCGTCCCAACGCGGATAGACGCGCCCCGCCGTCAGTCCGCGCGCGAAGGACTGCATCTGGTTGAAGTGCATCCAGGCATCGTGTGTGATCGGCATTTCGCCCCCGCAACAACCGATGGCGCGGTCTTCGCCGAGATAGAAAAACGGCAGCGCGGCCACGGCGGAAACGCACAGACACAGCGCCAGCGCCGCCAGCCATTCACGCCTGTTTTCGCTTTGAACCATCAATCGTTTGGTTTGCTCCCACTGGTAATGAGGGCGCGGATTGTGGCACACGCGCTATGGCGCAGCAACGAACTTGGGTACGCAGCGCATCCTCACAGAATTGGCGTGCAGGCTTGGCAGCAGACCGGCTGCTACCGCAAGGAAACCCTCCGGCTCGATTTCGTCTGCCGCCAAGCCCGCACGCTGGAAGCGATGCGTACCCAGGTGCTAAAGTGCCGTCCTCATCAAGCAGTATTCACATCAACAGAATTTTCGGAAAGAAGGACAAAACCGATGGAAGCCTTTCGCGACAGTATGCTGCAACTCATCACCCAGACTTCGACCAATCTGCCGCCCGATGTGCGGCGCGCGATGGCCCGCGCGACCGCGAGCGAAACCGGCGCGCGTTCATTGCAAGCGTTGAACGTCATCGGCACCAACATTGACATGGCCTGCGACAACGCAGGCCCGATCTGCCAGGACACCGGCTGGCCTACGTTCGAGATCAAAACGCCCGTCGGCACCAATCAACTCGTGATGAAAGCGCAGATTCGTGAAGCCGTCGCCGAAGCCACCAAGCGCGGCAAGCTGCGCACCAATTCGGTGGATTCGCTGACCGGCGTCAACGCCGCCGACAACCTAGGCCCTGGCACGCCGACGCTGCATTTCGAGCAGTGGGAAGGCGACGACATTGAGGTCAAGCTCTTGCTCAAAGGCGGTGGCTGCGAGAACAAGAACATTCAATACTCGCTGCCCATGGAAATCCAGCATCTGGGCAAGGCCGGGCGCGATCTGGATGGCGTGCGCAAATGCATCCTGCACGCCGTTTGGCAGGCGCAAGGGCAAGGTTGCAGCGCGGGCGCGGTGGGCGTATGCATCGGCGGCGACCGCGCGCAGGGTTACAGCAACGCCAAAGAACAGTTGTTCCGCCTGCTCGATGATGTGAACTCGCACCCGGATTTGGCAAAGCTAGAAGACTATGTAATGCAAACGGCCAATACGCTCGGCATCGGCACGATGGGCTTCGGCGGCGGCGCAACGCTGATCGGTTGCAAGATCGGCGTATTGAATCGCCTGCCCGCCAGCTTCTTCGTTTCGGTTGCCTATGATTGCTGGGCCTTCCGCCGCTTGGGCGTAGTGCTGGACGCGCAGACGGGCGCGATCAAACGCTGGCTCTACCGCGATGAAAACGCGGCTGACATCAAGATGTCACACGGAGGCGGCTTCGTGCGCACGGGCAATGAAAAAGTGTTGCGCACGCCGCTGACCGCCGAACAGATGCGTGAATTGCAGGTCGGCGATGTCGTGCTGATTTCGGGCGAGATGTACACCGGGCGCGACGCCGTCCACGCGCATTTGATGAAGCACGACCCGCCCGTGGATTTGAACGGTTCGGTGCTCTACCACTGCGGCCCGGTCGTGTTGAAAGACGGCGACAAGTATCAGATCAAAGCCGCCGGCCCCACCACCAGCAGCCGCGAAGAGCCGTATCAGGGCGAGATCATCAAACGTTACGGCGTGCGCGCGGTGATGGGCAAAGGCGGCATGGGCGCGAAAACACTGGCCGCGCTCAAAGAACACGGCGCGGTTTACCTGAACGCCATCGGCGGCGCGGCCCAGTATTACGCCAAGAGCATTGATGAAGTGCTGGACGTCCACCTGCTCGAATTCGGCATCCCCGAAGCGATGTGGCACCTGCGCGTGACCGACTTCCCGGCCATCGTCACGATGGACGCGCACGGCAATTCGCTGCACGCGGAGGTGGAGCAGGCGTCGGCGGCGGTGTTGGCGAAGTTGAGCGAGCCGGTGTTTTGATGATAAGGAGGAAACGCTTATGTGGGACGAGCAAAAGCAACAACGGTTTGACGAATTACGTGACCGCAAGCCCGACGGCAGCTTGACTGCGGAAGAACAGCGGCAGCTTGAACTGTTGTCAGCCGAGTTGGACAGCGAAGACGAAGCCTATCTGCGCCCAGCGTTCGAGCATGCGCGCGAACATCAGCAAGCCCTCGAGGCTGAAAGCGCGCAAACCGAGGCGCGGACTGCGGCGTTGGCATTGTTGGCCGAGCAGCAGGCACAATTGCTAACGCGGGCGCAGGCACAACTTGACGCTTTGCGGCATGAGCAGGCAGCCCTCAACCGCGCGTATGAGCGCGCGATGGGTGAATCGCTGCACGCAGCTTAGCCAAGAGGGAGTAGCTGTGATAGCCAGAGAACTCCGGGATAAAATCCGGCGGCTCCACCATTACCGCTGCGGGTATTGTGGCGTGAGCGAAGCAGCGGTCGGCGGCGAACTGGAGCTTGACCATTTTCAGCCGAAATCCGCTGGCGGCAGCGATGAGTTGGAAAACCTTGTCTACTGTTGCACGTCTTGCAACCGCCGCAAGGGCAACTTTTGGCCGCGCCTTGATGCGGTCACGACGCCGCGCCGGCTGCTGCACCCGCGCCACGATGAGCTACAACAGCATTGGCGTGAGGAAAAAGACGGCTGGCTGACCGCCTTGAGCGAGACCGGCGCATTTCATATCGAGCGCTTGGAATTGAATCGCCCGCGCTTGCGGGCCTTGCGTGCAAGTTGGCAGGCCGAACGCGCGAAGGAATTCGCCGCCAATGCCAAAACCGCACGTCAGGAATTCTTACGCCAGGAAATACTGGTGACGGCGCAACGCATTCAGCGCCTCTTTGACGAGATCAACCAAATGCTGGGTCGCTGAGGCCCGCAAGAATTCGTTGCACGCAGATGTGGAGCAGACGGTGGCGGCGGCGGTGTTGGCGAAGTTGAGCGAGCCGGTGTTTTGATTGCGGATTGCGGATTGCGGATTGCGGATTGTCTATGAGCAAGAAACGAAGTAAAGCTGTCAACGTAATGAGCATTGACGAGATTGCCGAAAGCGCAACACAAGGCCACGATGTATCGCAACACTTTACCGGCCAGCATTCGGCCAAACAGATCGTCAGCATTGATTTCCCTTTGAAGTTTTTGCGCGCCATTGACGCCGAATGCCTGCTGGTCGGCGTCAGCAGAGACGCTTGGATCAAGCTGGCCTGCGACGAACGCCTGCGGCAGATTCAACCAAGCCGCGCCAGCGCGCTCAGCATCGCAGCCAAGCGCGCTTAGTTTTTTTGCTGACGGATGAATGCCGGAGCAATGGCGATGAATGAATTGATTTTTTTGGTTGAGGAAGCGGCTGAGGGTGGTTACACAGCACGCGCACTGGGCGCGGGCATTTTCACAGAGGCGGATGATTTGCCCAACCTGCGTGAGCAGATTCGGGATGCCATGCAATGCTATTTCGAGGATGAACGGCAACCACAGATCGTGCGCTTGCACTTCGCCTGTTCGCCGCTGCCGGTGAACTGAAATAAGGAGAAAAATTATGAAGCAATTGGTTTCGCTCTATCTCATCACATTGCTGTTGCTCGCGCTGTCATTTCAAGCAACGGCGCAAGCCCCGGCGGCCAGCAGCGGCCTGTCCGCCACGATCAACCAGGAAATGGAAAAAGCCTTCCCCGCCAATGCGCCCGGCGCTGCGGTGATCGTCGTCAAGGACGGCCAGGTCGTCTTTCGCAAAGGCTACGGGCTGGCGCATCTGGAACTGGGCGTACCCGTCGAACCGGATATGATTTTCCGCATCGGTTCGATCACCAAACAGTTCACCGCTGTGGCGACGCTGATGCTGATGGAACAAGGCAAGCTGAATCTGTCTGACGAGATCACGAAGTTTCTGCCCGACTACCCGACGCAGGGTCACAAGATCACCATCGAACATTTGCTGACGCATACTTCGGGCATCAAGAGTTACACCGGCCTGCCCGAATGGCTGCCACTGTGGCGCAAAGACATGACAATGAAAGAATTGATTGACCTGTTCAAAGACAAGCCGCTGGAATTTGCGCCGGGCGCGGGCTGGAATTACAACAACTCCGGTTTCGTGCTGTTGGGCGCCATCATCGAAAAAATCACGGGGCAGAGTTACGGCGACTTTGTCGAAAAGAACATCTTCGCGCCGCTGGGCATGAAGCAGTCGTTTTATGACAACACCCAGCGCATCATCCCGCGCCGCGCGGCGGGCTATTCGCGCAACAGCGGCGGCTATGTCAACGCGGCGTATCTGAGCATGTCGCAGCCGCACGCCGCCGGTTCGCTGATGTCCACGGTGGACGATTTGGCGAAGTGGGACGCGGCGCTTTACACCGAAAAGCTGGTCAAGCAGGCGTCGCTCAAAAAAGCCTGGACGTCGTTTGTGCTGACGAACGGCAAGCCGACCAGGTACGGTTACGGCTGGGGCGTCGGCACGCTGGAAGGCGAGCGTATGATTGCGCACGGCGGCGGCATCAACGGCTTCACCTGCGACGCGGTGCGCTTGCCCGATGCCAAAGTTTATGTCGCCATTCTGACCAACCGCGATTCCGGCGTTGGGCCGCTGACGCAAAAGTTCGCCGCGCTGGCCATCGGCAAAGAGTTGCGCGCGCCGGTGGCCGCCAAACTGCCGCCGGGCGCGTTGGAGAAATACGCGGGCGTTTACCAACTCAACGAAAAGGACGAGGTAGTTGTGACCCACGAGAACGACGCGCTGTTTGTGCAACGCCCGCGCGGCGGCAAGCAGGAAGTGTTGCCGCTTTCAGAGACAGAGTTTTTCTTCAAAGCACAGCCAGCCGCGCGCGTCAGTTTCAAACGGCAAGCGGACGGGGCGATTTCAGCCCTCGTGATCGTCGCCGGCATCGGCCCTGATGACGAAGCCAAGCGGACGAACAAGCCGTTCCCGGTGGCAAAAGAGCCTGCCGCTGTTGGTCAAGCGGGGTTGGCCGTGTTGGAACGCTACGTCGGCGAATATCAACTCGCGCCCAACTTCGTCATCACCATCACGCAGGCAGACGGCAAGCTGATGGGCCAGGCGACGGGGCAATCCCAGTTTCCGTTGACGCAGGAAGCGCCGACGAAATTCAGCTTTGCGCCCGCAGACGTGCAAATCGAATTCACGGTCGTGGACGGCAAGACGACGCAATTGACGTTGCAGCAGGGCGGGCGCACGACGCCAGCGAAAAAGATCAAATGAACGCTGCGCCATGATTGAAATCAAACAGCTTGAGACTTACGTCAAACCAGACGGCACAACTCCGTTTACCGAGTGGTTAAAGGCGCTCCGCGACGCCGAGGCGCGCCATCGCATCAACGCCCGTTTGGCGCGTGTGCGCGGCGGCAATCTGGGCGACGTCAAAACTGTCGGGGAAGGCGTGTCGGAATTGCGCATTGACTACGGCCCAGGCTACCGCCTTTACTTTGGACAGGACGGCGCGCGCATCGTCGTGTTGCTCTGCGGCGGCGACAAACGCACCCAAGCCGCCGACATCAAACGCGCCAAGTCTTACTGGCAGGATTATCAAACGAATAAGCAGGAGACGCACGATGAATAAAAAAACCGGCAAACGCCAAAACTTGACGATCAGTTACCGCGCCTACTTGCTCGACTCGCTGCGCGACCCGCAAGAAGCCACCGGCTATTTGAATGCCGTGCTGGCGGAAGGCGACCCGGCAGCGTTCACACTGGCGTTGCGCGATGTGGCTGAAGCACATGGCTTGGACGAACTCACCGCGAAAACGCCGCTCAATCACAGGAGCCTCGCCCGCGACTTATCTGCGCGTGGCAACCCAAAGCTGGCGCAGATTGCCGCGTTGCTGGATGCGCTCGGCATGCAATTGATGGTCGGCGCCAAACGCGCGGCTTAAATTCGAAAACTGATGCGCGAGTTCGCGCATGCCCAAAGCAAGGAGCACCAACATGACAAAACGCATCTTCATCTCTCTGGCACTGCTCGCTTCCCTCTCGCTGCTCGCACACGCGCAACGCCGCGTGCCCAGCGTTGACGATCTGCTCAACGTCAAAAGCGCGGGCGGGGCGCAACTTTCGCCCGATGGCAAATGGGTCGCCTACACCGTCAACGAAACCGATTGGAAGCAGGACGCCTTCGTCACGCACGTCTGGCTGGTCAGCACGGCGGCCAATACGACAAGCAGGCCCTTTCAACTGACGCGCGGCGAGAAATCCTGCGGCAGTCCGCAATGGTCGCCTGACGGCGCGTGGCTCGCCTTCACCAGCAATCGCGTGGGCGACAAGAATCAGCTCTTCGTCATTCGCCCGGATGGCGGCGAGGCCACGCAATTGACCAAGGCTGAGAACGGCGTGAACGGCTACGCGTGGTCGCGCGACGGCAAGAGCATCGCCTACACGGCCAGCGACGCCGACAGCAAAACGGCCAAAGAACGCCAGGAGCATCTCGGCGGTTTTGAAGTCGTGCGCAAGGAATACAGCTTCGCGCAGTTGTGGACGATTGATGTAGCCGAGGCGTTGAACACGCCGGTGACCGGCACGCAACGTACCAAGGGCAAGGACTACACCATCGGCGCGTTTGAATGGTCGCCGGATGGCAGCCGCATCGCGTTTAGCGCGACGCTCAATGCCGACCTGATCAACAACGGCACGGCAGATGTTTATGTGCTGACGCTGGCCGGCAATGCGGTCAAGAAAATTGTCGCGCAACCCGGGCCGGACAACGGGCCGCATTGGTCGCCCGATGGTAAACAGCTCGTGTTCTCTTCGGCGCTGGGCAAGCCGCAGTTCTTTCACGCGAACACGCGACTGGTGCTGGTTTCAGCCGCGGGCGGCGCGCCGCGTTCGCTGACCGAGGGCTTTGACGAACAGCCGGGCTTTGTCGAATGGAATGCGGACGGAATCTATTTCGGCGGCGCGCAAAAGACGGCTTCGCATCTATTCAAACTCGATCCGGCGACGGGCAAATTCACGCGCGTCAGCCAACCCGACAACCTGATGCTCAACGGTGCATCGTTTAGCCAGGACGGCAAAACGATTGCGTTCACTTCACCATCGCCGGCCTCACTCAACGAAATCTATGTCACCACGACGAACAGCTTCGCACCACGCAAGCTGACCGCGATGACCGAACAGGTTGCCGGTTACACGCTGGCTTCGCGCGAAGTCATCGCGTGGCAGAGCAAGGACAGCGCGACCATCGAAGGCATTCTGATCAAACCCGCCGACTTTGACCCGAACAAGAAATACCCGCTGCTCTGCGTGATTCACGGCGGGCCGACGGGCATTGATCGGCCTACGCTGCTCGACGCGCGCTACTATCCGGCGGACATCTGGGCGGCCAAGGGCGCGCTGGTATTGAAGGTCAACTATCGCGGCAGCGCTGGTTACGGCGAAAAGTTCCGGCAACTCAACGTGCGCAACCTAGGCGTGGGCGATGCCTGGGACGTGCTGTCGGGCGTTGATTATCTGATCGGCAAGGGCTGGGTGGACGGCAATCGCGTCGGCTGCATGGGCTGGTCACAGGGCGGTTACATCTCGGCGTTCCTGACGACTTCATCCGACCGCTTCAAAGCCATCTCGGTCGGCGCGGGCATTTCGAATTGGGCGACGTATTACTACAACACCGACATCACGCCCTTCACGATTCAATACCTCGGCGACGACCCGGCGGATGATCCGGCGATCTATGCGAAGACTTCGCCGATGACTTACATCAAACAGGCCAAGACGCCGACGCTGATTCAGCACGGCGAATTCGACAAACGTGTGCCGATTCCCAACGCCTATGAGTTGCGCCAGGGCCTGGAAGATCGCGGCGTGCCGGTCGAGATGGTGGTTTA
>JANOWX010000763.1:0-5843 GCA_031418175.1 Acidobacteriota bacterium
CCTTACGGTCGGGCTACTGACACGCCGCCCCGAATTATTGATTATTGAGACGATACCCACGTTGTCCCTTGCTTGAGCGAAATCACAAACGCCGCGCGCTCCTGCTTGAATTGCTCGCGCAAACGATAGCTGCCAATGCCAGCGATTTGCGCGGGCTGTTCAATCCGCAAGCGTGCTTGCGGTGTTTCCGCTGTTGCGCTGGAAAGACCGACGCGCACCGCACCTGTTTTCGCATTCACCTCGACCGCTTCAAATCGCCCCGCATCCAGCGTCAACCAAAGCCCACGCGGCGCGATGTACACACGCATCCGAAACGAATCAAGCGGCTCCACCTTCACCCAATCACCTTTGCGTTTGACGTTGCCGCCATAGGCTTGCCAGCCGAATTCGGGATGGTTCACGACATACGTTGCCGTGTTCAGCGCGTGGCCGAAAAAGTTCGGGCCGTAATCGCCGCTGTAGGCATCCCACTTGAGCGTCGAAGGAAACGAATGAAACGCGACGGAAGCGAAGCCTGCCTGGTCAATGTTCGTGAGCGCGCCCAGCGTGCCGCCGTAGCCGATGCGCAACAGGTAATCGTCTTCGGGGTGTTCGCGGTAATGCGACAGCACGGGGATCGCGTTGAGGCCGGAGCCGTAATGATGCAACTGGCGTTCGATGCGGCGGATTTTGCCGCCATACAAAAAATCCCAATAACGGCGCGCGTTCCCGTTGTAGCCCCAATGCGGCACGGTCGGCATGTAGCCGATGATCGAATTCAGCGACACCAGCGCCTTGTCGTCGTAGCCGAAATAATCGCACCACGCATAGACCTCTTCCTGCCCCGTCGAATCCCACGCCATCTCGCTGCCGAAGGGATAGGCTTCTTTGCGCCAACGCTCGGTGCGTTCGCGCATCAAGGCTTCAATGTCGTTGGCTTTTTCCGTCCAGCCTTCGCGCTTCAGGTCTTGCAGCACGTTCAGGAACACATCGCCTTCCATCAAACCCAACTCGACATAGCCAACGCGGCGGCGATTGCGGGCGTCGGCATTGCGGCTGAAGGTGAATTTCGTCGTTTGATAAGCCTGTTCCAGATACCAATCCCACGGATGATTTTTGACCAGGCCTTCGTGATTGCGCGCGACGCGATACATTGACCAATAGGCGGCGACGACGTGCGGGTAGTTGTAGCCGCGCCCGATGGATTCGGCATCGGCTTTCTTCCAACTCGTCCACGTTGTCCAATTCTGCGTCAGGTCGTATTGAAAGCCGGGCACGTCGGCAGGCGAATAAAACAACAGGCTTTTGCGCACGCCGTATTTGTTCGGGCCATCTTTGTATTGCAACCCGCCCCACAGCACGTTGTCTATGAACTGTTCGTACTTGGCTAACTCTTCGCGTTTGGGTTGGCCGAACTGCTTCATCGCGGCGGCGAGCCAAGAGCCGGAGCCGCCTTCATCGCCGAGGCCGGCAATCCACACGCGGCTGTCCTGCGCGACAATCTTGTCGGCTTCGCGGTCGTAACTCATCACCGATGGGCTGCGGCGAAACGGGTCGTTGGGGTCAACGAACCATTGCTTCGTCAGCAGGAAGTTGCCCATATCGGCGACGGCTTGCGCGGCGGGTTTGATGACGTAATAGCTGATGGATTGCTGATTGCCGTCGGCGTATTTCACCAGCAAGCGCGCGCGCCCCCACGTGTTGCCGCGCAGCGTGTAAGCGCGCCAGCCTTGTTTGGTCGGCTTGTCTTCACGAATCGTAATCGCATCTGCGGGTTCGGCGGCGATGCTTGCGACTTTGCTTTTGGCGTTGAGAAAGAGTTTGGCTTCGATGTCTTGCGGCAAGACGTAGCCGGGAATGCCTACAGCAACGGGGCGATTGCTGGCGGCGAGCGTTTTTTCAATGTTGCGAATCTCATCGCTCACGAGAAAGCGCACGCCATACGTGCGGCTCGCGTTCGGCGCAAGTGTCGCCCTCGTCGGCACGTTCCATTGCTCGACGCCTTTCCATTCGGCTTCGGCGTAAGCCTGCGAATGCGCCATCCACGCGAACGTGCCTTCAAAGGTTTGGTTGGGGCGCACGGGTTCGCTCAGCAATTGATACGCTTCAAACGGCGTCTTGCCTTCGGGCACGACGACGAGCGCGGGGCCTTTGCCGCTCAGGCGTGTGACCTGCAAATAGCCCGCGTCCTGCCCGATGTAAGGATCAGAGAACGAACAGATTTCGTGCGCTTGTTGCAGGTTGCGCCCCGTGATGTGGTTGTTGAAGCCCAGCGGAATGCCGAGCGCGCCGATTTGCAGCGGCGCTGCAGTTTTGTTTTTCAATTCGTAGCGCAGTGCGAGGCGGCCATTTTCTACGACCCAACTGCGCATAATTTGCACTGGGCAATCGGCAGGCAACGTCGGCGACAAATCAGCAGCGGCAAGCGTTTGCCCTGAAGTAGATAACGCCAGCACAGGCTTGCGCGCCGTTGTGGTCGAGTATTCCTTCCATTCGCCTGCGCTGCCCGTGCGCAAGCGAATCGTCAAATCGCCCAGATGGTAATGCCCATCGCTGGCGCGATTTGTCAGGCGGTCTGCGGGTGTGAAGTCGAAGCCTTGGCCGCCTTTGGGTTGGAGCGCCGCAATCGTCTGCGACGCTTTTACCAGCTTGAGCGTGAAGTCGGGCGTATCGAATTCCAGATAGCCTTGCTCCAAACCAAGTGTCGGCGTTGGTGTCGGCGTTGGTGCTGGCCTGGCGGGTTGGCCTTGTTGATTTTGTGCTTGATTGACGGGCGGGTACAGCGTCATTGCCAGCAATTGCAGCAAGAGCAATCCACATGGAAGCGCAATGAAAGGGCGCGTTGATTTGCCTGAAAAGATTGTTTGCATAATGACAGTGCCTCTTCTTGATCTGGGTTGTTTAGCAGCCTAGCCGATGAACAAGCCACTGCGAATAGCACGCTGGCAACCAGCCGGTCTTGAAAAAGCAATGGACTGTTTGAACCGGATTAGGGTTTAACTGGGAAGTGGCTTGATCGTGCGAGTTACTGACAGATCGCACGGGAAGCTCTGTTTCTATAGCCCGAATTGCGTTTATGTGGTTAAAAGCGAAAGGCTGAATGAAGAAAAAATGAAGATGGGGATGGTGGGAATCGAACCCACACTACCGTAAGGTAACGGGTTTTTGAGACCCGCGCGTCTACCAATTCCGCCACGTCCCCGTAGCTTTCAAGTAGCCAAAAGCGGGGCGATTATATGTAGCGGTCAGGGCCTGGTCAAGCAGCGGCCCAGGCGGCGTTGCGCGCAGATTTTAGCCGGGCTTGACTTGCTCACGTCCGCCAATCGGTTTAACGTGCGCGCTGTAATTCCACACGCATTTCGCTCAATCCGACAACGCATACAAAACCAGGAGTTGCTATGACCCGTCATTGCTTGCCGCTTATTGCATGGTTATTGGTGTTTAGTCTGCTTGCGCCCGCCCCTATCGCGCAGGTACAAGCCCAAATCAGGAAAAAATCCGACACGCGCCAACAACCCGGCCCGACCGCGCAAGGTGTGCTCTTGCCCAACGGCTGGACGCTGACGCCCGCCGGACAACAAATCCCCGTCAGCGATCTGCCCATGAATATGGTCTTGAGCAAAGACGGGCGTTATCTGCTGACGACGACCAACGGCAACGGCGATCAGACCATCAACGTGATTGACACGCAAAGCGGCCAGAGCGTGCAAAACGTCATCGTCAAAAAATCATGGCTCGGTTTGGAATTCGCGCCCGCTGGCAACCGCTTTTTTGTGTCGGGCGGCGATGACAACGAAGTGCTGGTCTTTGATTTTGCCGCAGGCCGTGCAACCGAGGCAGGCAAGATCAATCTGGGCAGCAGCGAATACCACGCCATGACCGACCGCCAACGCAACGAAGCGCGGCGCAAGGGCGCGGGCGAATACGCCTTCCCCGCCGGGTTAACCGTCACGCCCGATGGCAAGTGGCTTTACGTCGCTGAGAACCTGAGCAACAAAGTGGCGGTCATTGATCTGGCTACGCAACAGGTCGTGACCAAGATCGCGGTCGGCGAATACCCGTATGACTGCCTGGCCGCGCCCGATGGCCGGCGCGTGTACGTCAGCAACTGGGGCGCGCGCAGCATCGCCGTGATTGACACCGCGACCAATCAAGTCACGGGCAACATTCAAACCGGCGATCACCCGAACGATCTGGAAATCACGCGCAACGGGCGCACGCTTTACGTCGCCAACGCCAACAGCAACACGGTCTCGGTGATTGACACCGCGCAGATGAAAGAGATCGAAGCCATCTCGACCGCGCTCCATCCCAAATCACCCATCGGCAGCACACCCAACGCCGTCGCGCTCGCGCCCGATGAAAAGACGCTTTACATCGCCAACGCCGATAACAACGACGTGGCGATTGTGGATGTGAGCAAGCGCGGCGCGTCCATGGTCAAAGGCTTCGTGCCGACCGGCTGGTATCCGGCCTCCGTGCGCGTCAGCCGTGATGGCAAACGCCTGTTCGTCGCCAACGGCAAAGGCGTCGCGGGCGCTGCCAATCCGCAAGGGCCGCAACCCGGCAAGCGCACTGACCGTTCGCAATTCATCGGCCAGTTGCTCAAAGGCACGGTTTCACTCATCAATGTGCCCACGCCCGCGCAATTGAAACGGATGACGCGGCAGGTCTACGCCAATTCGCCCTACACCGACGAATTGCTCAAGACCGCGCGCGCGCCGCGCGAAAAGACCGCCATCCCCGTGCGCATCGGCGACCCCTCGCCGATCAAACACGTCATTTACGTCATCAAGGAAAATCGTACCTACGACCAAGTGCTGGGCGATATGAAAGAAGGCAACGGCGACGCCAGCCTGTGCCTGTTTGGCGAAGACGTGACGCCCAACCAGCACGCCCTCGCGCGCGAGTTCGTGCTCTTCGACAACTTCTATGTGGACGCTGAGGTTTCCGCCGACGGCCACAACTGGTCAACGGCGGCCTACGCGACCGATTACGTCGAGAAGACTTGGCCGACCGAATATTCCAGACGCGGGCGCACCTATGAATACGAAGGGCAGGCGAAAATCTCGCGCCCGACCAAAGGCTACATCTGGGATCATTGCAAGGCGGCGGGCGTGAGCTATCGCAGCTACGGCGAATTCGTGCATTCGCGCGAAGGCAAACCGGGCGGCGGCGGCGAGACGAGCGCGAATCCGAACCCGACGCCGAAGAAAGAGAACTACACGCACGAGGACGCGCTGCAAGGCCACTTCAGCCCGACCTTCCCGACGTGGGATTTGGAGATTTACGACGTTGACCGCATCAAGGCCTGGACGCAGGAGTTCCGCGAGTTCGAGCAGAACGGTCAGTTGCCACAATTCCAAATCGTGCGCATCGGCGGCAACCACACGCAGGGCACGCGCGCCGGGGCGCACACGCCGCGCGCGATGGTGGCCGAGAACGATCAAGCCGTCGGGCTGTTGGTCGAGACCGTCACGAACAGCGCGCGCTATTGGAAAGACACGGCCATCTTCATCCTCGAAGACGACGCGCAAAACGGCCCCGATCACGTGGATGCGCACCGCTCCATCGCCTTTGTCGTCAGCCCGTACTCCAAGCGCCGGTATGTGGATTCGACGATGTATACCGGCTCCGGCATGTTGCGCACGATGGAACTGATCCTGGGCATCCCGCCGATGAGCCAGTACGACGCCGCCGCGACGCCGATGTACAACGCCTTTACCAACAAGGCCGACCTGACGCCCTTCAAGCTCTTGCCGGCGCGCGTGGATTTAGCCGAACGCAACCCGGCCAACGCGCCCGGCGCGCAGCGTTCCGCCCAACTGGATTTCAGCAAAGAGGACGCCGCACCTGACATTGAG
>JANOWX010000764.1:0-5852 GCA_031418175.1 Acidobacteriota bacterium
CCAAGCCCGCACGCTGGAAGCGCTGCGTACCCAGGCTTGTAACGTTTCGGTCAGCCCCTTCACTTGCACATGCGATTCGTTTGCCTGCCCCCACATCCCCCCAAGGTTCAATTTGTTCGCGGAGGATTCATGTTCAAATACAGCCGAGGTGTTGTTGGGCTGCTGTGCCTGGCGTTTTGCGCGGGCCTGGCGGCGCTCAATTCCTTCACCGCCCAAGCGCAACGCGCGGGGGACGAGCCAAACTCAAAACAGGAATGGACGCCGGAGCGACTGGCGGCTGAGAAATGGCTGCTGCACGAAATGCACGAGCAGCAACTGGCTGAGTTATCCGCCAGCGAACACGAGCGGCTGGCTGCCGGCATTGTGGTGCAGGACGTCAACGACATCACCGTGATTCAGAATAACAACCTGATCGCGCGGCAACCGAACAACTTCGATTTGAATGGGCGCACGTTGAATTTCGCGCCCGCTGGCCGTGGTTACGTCATCAGCAACGCGGGCTCCGCGTTCGACAACAATCTGGGCGGCAAACTCGATTTGGCGAATGCGCCCGCCGTCAATCCAAAACCGGGTTCGCAGCCCGGCGACGATGCCTACATTGGGCAGGACTTGGGCTTCAGCTTTCCGCTCTTTGGCGACGGCTACACGATCGTCGCCATTTCCAGCAACGGCAGCCTGACCTTTCGCAATGCGGGCACAGTCACCGATGTGTTCAGCCAGTCGTCAGTTTCAGGCGAATCGCTGATTGATTTGCGTACCGGGCCGCCGCGCTTGGCCCCTTACTGGCACGACCTCGACGCGCGCCCAGCCAGCACCACCGGCAGTAACGGCGTTTATTTCCGCCGCGAGGCCGACCGCGCCGTCATCACCTGGAACAACATCCGCGATTTCCCGAACGACCAGCAACGCGATAATGGTGTACACCGCTTTCAAGTCGTCATTTTTCGCGATGGCCGCGTGAGCTTCAATTACGACACCGTGCAACTTACCTCGAAGGCCCTGGTCGGCCTGTCGCCCGGTGGCGCGCTCACTTCGCCCGCGGCGGTGAATTTCAGCAGCGTCCCGGCGAGTGTTTTCAGCAGCGCCGTCGCTGAATTTTTCACGCTTGATCCGGGCATTGACGAACTGGCGGTGGCCAAAACCTTCTTGCAAAACCACGCCAATCGGGACGTGTACGACTTCATCTACGTGATGACGGATTTTTACTACGACCTGAGCGGCGCGCAGGCGGCCTACCTGCCCGTGCGTAATGAAGTGAGCGGCATCGGCCTGAATACTTTCGACAACGATCCGAACGGCACGTTGGGCGCGCGCCGCATTCAGGGCATCATCAGTTTGAGCAACATCAGCGCGCTCTATCCCGATTCACCGGTGGCGCGCTTTCTGGGCGCTTACAATGTTTGCGGCGTGTTGGCGCAACAGACGGGCCAACGCTGGCTGGCGGCGGCGCGCACGACGGGCGGCGATGCAAAAGTGTTGCTCGGACGCGATGAGGCGAATTGGAGCACCTTCTTCAACACCGAATCCGGCATGAGCAGCCCCGCCGCGCGCCGTTCGTCGGTGATGGAAGGGAATTACTGGGAAGAACTCAGCGGCGGACGTTATGTCTCGAATAGCCTGGCCGACGGCTATGCGCGGCTCGATCAATATCTGATGGGCTTGCGACCGGCCAATCAAGTCGGCGATTCATTCGTGCTGACGAATCTGACCAACAACGGCGGGGTTGATCGCGCCTTTGGCGTGCGCGCCGGGGTAGTCGTCGCGGGCACGCGCCAGCCGGTTACGGTCAACGATATTATTGCCGCAAATGGCGGGCGTGCGCCGGATGTTAGCGCCGCGCGCAAGAACTTCCGCGCGGCCTTTGTGCTGGTCACGCGCAATGCCCAAGCCTCCGCCGACACCATCAGCAAGATCACGCGCTTGCGGCTGGCGTTTGAGAGTTACTTTGCTCAAGCAACTGATTATCTCGGCAGCATCAACACTGGCATTGCCGAACAAACGACCTCGCGCGTCATCGCGGCAGCCTCGGCGGCCAGTTTCAAAAACGTCGTTGCCCCCGGCGAGATCGCCACGCTCTTTGGCGCCGAACTGGCCAGCGGCAGATTTTCGGCCCAGACGCAGCCGTTGCCGACGACCCTGACCGGTGTGCAATTGTTGGTCAACGGCACACCCGCACCGCTCTTTTTCGTTTCGCCCGGCCAGATCAATTTCCAAATGCCGCGTACTGTGATGGCGACGACGCCTTCGCCCGGCTTCAATTCCGCGACGGCGTTGCTCGAAGTCATCCGCGACAACCAACTCATCCGCCTCGGCGCCGTGCAAGTTGCGCCTGTCACGCCGGGGCTTTTTACCGTTCGGGCGAATGGCTTGGGCGAAGTTTCAGCCGTGGACGCCTTGCGCGGCACAGTGGCGCCCTTCGCCGCCACCCAAGCCAATGGCCAACCCAACGTCATCTCGGTTTATGGGACGGGCTTGGGCCTTGACGGAACGGATGTGAGTGGCGACTTGGCGAATAGTGTGCGCGTGACTTTTGATGGCGAAGCCGGGAACGTTTTATACGCGGGCCGCGCGCCGGGCTTTATCGGGCTGAATCAATTCAACGTGCAGTTCCCGGCGAATCTCGCGCCGGGCGCGCGCACGCTGGTGATTACGCGCAATGGCATTCCGAGTCAGTCTGTGACGGTGACGATTCGCTGAGACAGCCTATGCGCTATAGGAGTGATGGGAGCTATAGGAGCAATGGGATCATAGCTCCTATAGCTCCCATTGCTCTCATTACTCCCATAAGGTTGGTTTGATTACCCGACATCGTCTTTCGGCAAGTTGTCCTGAAACTGATCCTCGTCTTTCAATTCCTTTTTCAACCGCTGCAATTCGCGTTTCAACTGCTCGACGGTCTTCACGTACGCCGGATTGCTGTACACATTGTTCATCTCACGCGGGTCTTGTTGCAGGTCATACAGCTCCCACTGCTTGAGCTTGTTAAAGAAAATCAGCTTGTAGCGTTGCGTGCGCACGCCGTAATGCGCCGCCACATTGTGATGCCCTGGATGGTAGTAGCGGTAATACATCGAAGTCCGCCAATCCCGTGGCACGCGGCCTGAGAGCAACGGCAAAAAGCTGCGGCCCTGCATATCGGCGGGCACTTTCAGCCCGGCGGCGTCCAACATCATGGGCGCGAAATCCACGTTGAGGATCATCCCCTTGCTCACGCTGCCCGCTTTGATCTTGCCCGGCCAGCGTATCAGGAAAGGCATGCGCAGCGACTCTTCGTACATAAACCGCTTGTCGAAAAAGTTGTGCTCGCCCAGGAAGAAGCCTTGATCCGAGGTGTAAATCACGATCGTGTTTTCGGCCAGCCCCTGCTGGTCCAGCCAATTCAAAAAGAGACCGAGGTTCGCATCCACCGAAGCCACGCAGGCCAGGTAATCGCGCATGTAGCGTTGATACTTCCAGCGCTTCAACGCCGCGCCGCTCAAACCGGCGGGCGGTTTCAGCTTCAGATCGTTGTCGTTCAGATCAACGTCAATTCGCATCGTCGCCTGCCGCGCGGCGTCCGCCTTGCCTTTGTAATCGTCGTCAAAGGTCGCCGGGATGGGCACGTCGAAATTCTCGAACTGCTTGCGGTACTTTTCGTCCGGCTGCCAATTCCGGTGCGGGGCTTTGTGGTGATACATCAGGAAGAAGGGTTTGTCCGCAGGCCGCCGGTCAATAAATTGGGTCGCCAGATCGGTGATGATGTCGGTGGTGTAACCCGGATACGTTTTGCGCTGGCCCTGCTCGATCAGCACCGGATCGAAGTACGCACCCTGGCCCGGCAGTATGTTCCAGTAATCAAAGCCCACCGGTTTGCCTTCGTCAGGGCGATTCGCATCGTTGCCGCCCAGATGCCACTTGCCGACTACGCCGGTGTAATAGCCCGCCTGTTGCAGATACTTCGACAGCAACGGCTGTGTGTTGTCTATGTGATTGAAGACGGGCACGCCGTTGATGTGCGCGTATTTGCCCGTCAGGATGGCGGCGCGGCTGGGGGTGCAGATCGAATTGGTGACGAAACAGTTCTCGAACTTCATCCCCTCTTTCGCCAACCGGTCAATGTTAGGCGTCTGAATCAGCTTGCTGCCGTAAGCGCTGATCGCGTGCGCGGCGTGGTCGTCGCTCATGATGTAAACAATGTTGGGCCGCCGGGTTTGCGCCTGTGCGGACAACAGGAAAACGAATGACAATAACAATGCAGCAAGGTGTTTCATCGGTAGCTCTTGAAGAATGGATTACTTCTCGTCCTTTTTGTTCAATCCCCAAATGTCTTTCATTGCCTCAGCGCCGGGGATCAGCTTCTCCCACATCTGCGGCGCGCTGGCGGTCATCTCTAACAAGCCGCGAAAGCGTTTGTCGAATTCTTCTTTGGTTTTGAGATAGGCCTCGAAACTGCTGGTCAGATAGTTGCGGAAGAAATCCTGCGCCGCGCCTTCCTGCGAACGAATCAGTTGGAAGAGAAAGGGTAGTGGCAGCAGATTCTTGTCGTTTTTCTCTTCTTCGAGAATGGCCTGGATCAGCACGGCCTTGGTCACATCGGCCTTGCTGGTCGAGTCGAGCACCTGAATGTCATTGCCCGCGCGGATGATTTGCAGCAGGTCCTGATAGGTGACATAGGTTTTGGTTTCAGTGTTGTAGAGCCGCCGGTTGCCATAGCGTTTGATGACGACGCGATCACCGGTTTCGCCTCTTGCCTTGGTTTTTGCCATAACGTCGCGGAACTTAGCATACGCGCGGCAAAGCTGTCCATTGCTTTGCCTATCTTGAGCGAAAGCAGTGCTTTAGTTGCAGTGTGCAAGTGCGAAAGAAAACAATGCCCATACATTCGGTTTTGATAAATGTGTGCCAGTCTTCCGCTCCGTAGGAGCGCAATGTTTATAGAATGCATTGCAAAACAGCAATTAGCTCCGTAGGAGCGGCATATGCGCGCGTCAGATGCCGCTCCTATGGAGCTAGTGTGCTTGGTTCATCGGCCATCTATAAACATTGCGCTCCTACGGAGCGGGAGCATTGGCAAGGCCTCTCGCCTGTAAAAGAGTGAGAAAATCTGTCTTCAAGTAGAGAAATAGTTAGATTTATAAGTTATTGCTCGCAAGTGCGAAAAATCTACTTGACAGAATTAACCGCTGCGCCTATGCTCCGGCCCGTTCCAAACAACACTGACCACAAACAAGGGAGAGCAACTATGGCAAGCAAAGCAAAAGCAACCAAGAGCAATGACGCGCACACGCCGGACATTCCGCAAGCGACCGAATGGGCTTCGCAGGTGGTCGAGCATCTGGTGGACGCGCAGAAAAAATGGATTGAGTTGACCCAGCAGCAAAACGCGCTGGTCGTCAAAGCGATTGAAGACGGCATGGATTTTTACCGCACCGCCCCCACGCCCGCGCTCGGCGATTGGGCGCGCCAGGGCGTCGAAGGTTTTGTCGAAGCGCAAAAACGCTGGTCGGAAATCGCCTCGCAACAGAGCCGCCAGATGTTCGAGGCGCTGCGCGACGGCGTCAACTTCGATCCGGCGGCAGCCATGGAAATGGCTACTGACACGATGAGCAAAGGCCTGGGCACCGTCATTCAGGCGCAAACACAATTGTTGGATTTCGCCGCGCAATCGAATGCGCAGGCCATCCGCGCGATGAAAGATGGCTTGAACCTAGACGACAATTCGCCCGCCGCCGCGCTGGCCGATTTCGCGCAGCAGGCCATGACCAACTACGTCGAAGTGCAGAAGCGCTGGCTGGAGTTGGCGACGAAATTGCCGTTCATGCGTTCGAGCAAGTAAGCAAGTGACAGCCGCAAAAAAGCGCAAAAGACGCAAA
>JANOWX010000765.1:0-18209 GCA_031418175.1 Acidobacteriota bacterium
CCGCCACGCCCGCACGCTGGAAGCGGTGCGTACCCAGGACGCGCCAAGTCACGAACAAGGTTCGGTTACCTAAGAGGATCGCTGATGAAACGAAACGTTTGGTTCAACCTGCTTGCCAGCCTGTATTTGTTTGTAGCCGCCACGACAGTCGTTTTCGCCCAAGTGCGCGAATTGCCTTCGCCCGCCGGGCCCGGCAGCGGACAGCCCAATCTGGCCGTGGCGCGTGATGGCCGCGTGTATTTGAGTTGGGTTGAAAAACTGGGCGGCGGGCGCGCTTCGTTGCGTTTTGCCGTGCGCGAAAAAGACGCCTGGTCAGCGCCGCGCGTGATTGCCGAGGGCGCGAACTGGTTCGTCAACTGGGCCGACTTCCCGTCGTTGATCGTGTTGCCTGATGGCTCGCTGGCCGCGCATTGGCTGGTCAAGAATGGGCCGGGCACCTTTGATTACGCAGTGACCATCGCGCGGTCGTTCGATGGCGGCAAGACTTGGGGCAAGCCCTTTGTGCCGCACCGCGACGGCAAGCTGGCGGAGCATGGTTTCGTGTCGCTGTTTGCCGCGCGCGATGGCAACTTGGCGGCGGTCTGGCTGGATGGGCGCGAGATGAAACCCGGTTCAAGCGATCACGATCACGGCGCCGGCGAGATGACGTTGCGTTACGTGAAGATCAAACGCGACGGCACGTTGACTGATGAAGCCGTATTGGATGCGCGCGTGTGCGAATGCTGCCAGACTTCGGCGGCCATGACCGAGGCGGGGCCGGTGGTCGTTTATCGGGATCGTTCGGAAAATGAAATGCGCGACATTTCGCTGGTGCGCCTGGTCAACGGGCAATGGAGCCAGCCGCGCACGGTCGGCGCCGACAACTGGCAAATCAACGGCTGCCCGGTCAACGGCCCGTCCGTCGCGGCAATTGGGCGGCGCGTGGCAGTGGCCTGGTTCACCGCCGTCAACAACCTGCCGCGCGTGAAGCTGGCATTCAGTAACGATGCGGGCGCGAGCTTCGGCGCGCCCGTGACAATTGATGACGGCAATCCAGCCGGGCGCGTCGAGGCGCTGTTGCTGGACGATGGCAGTGCGCTGGTGTGCTGGTTGGAGAAATTGCCGGAAGGCGGCGCGGTGCGCGTGCGGCGCGTCTGGCCGGATGGCAAACGTGGCGCGGCCATCACTGTTTCGACCACAGGTGCGGCGCGTTCAAACGGCTTTCCGCAAATGGCGCGCGCGGGCCAGACGCTGGTCTTTGCCTGGACGGGCGCGCGGGTGTTGACCGCGACAATGCCGCTGCCCGATTGAACACGAGGGCGTGGGGATGATGCGCAATTATCTGGTGCGCGGCTGAAGCTGGGCGAATTCGCGCCGCCCGGTGCGGAATCCCGCGCAACTTTCAGGCGAAATCGTTTGGGAACATTGTTTGCTGCGTAAACGGGCCGGACGAAGCGGAGTAATGGATTGAGGCGGTAAAACACAGATACATGAGTTGAGGAGTTCGTAAACTTGAAACAGCAAATCAGACAACCCGGCTTACGCGCGCGTTTCCGCCCCATTCACTGGCGGGCGTTGGGGCGCGGGTTGTTGTTCGCCTTGTTGCTCACGCAACAAGCCTGGGCCGGAGTGTTTTGCTGTTGCGAGCCAGCGCCTGAGACGCAGCCCGTCGTTGCCCAAAGCGCCCGCCCTGCCTGCCACGCGCAAGCCGAACCCGCGCTGACCGGCGTGGTTGAAACGCGACAGCCCGCGCCGCCACGGCTTTTGCTGTGCTGCGCGCTGCCGCAACCCGAAGCCGAGCGCGTCACGTTGCTCACGCCGAACCAGACGGTTCTTCCAAATACGCTGCCACCGCTTGCCAGCCACGCGCTGGTAACTTCAGCCGTCATCTCGCGCGGCACTTCACCGCCACCGCTACAACGCCCGCTCTATCTGGCGCTCTCCTGTTGGCTGATTTAAGCCCCTTCCTTTTATCCGCGCAACCGGCTTTGCAGAGCAAGTCGTGCGTACTCAAAAGTCCCTCGTCGGCACAAAAAGTCTTAACCCGCAGCTTTGCCAAATGCGACTAACTGTTCCGTATTGGACAGGCAGTGACTGTGTTCGCTGGTATAGATGAGCCTGACCAACTTAGGTTTAGACTCCTTGTGTACCTTGGAGATCTGCACAAACAGCCGATTACTCTCGGACTTTTATGCAAAGCCCACTCAACCTATTCACTACACCTAACGCAGGCCATCGTGAGTGACAACCGCGATGTGGCTGCCCATTCCGCGATGCGACTGTGCCGCGCCTAGCAAGGGCCTAGGGAGTATTTGATGAAAGGCAAACGTGAACGTGTACAACGCCCACTGGCATGTGCGCTGGCTGTGCTGTTCCTGCTGAACGGGCCGTCGAACAGCAAGACGGCGGCGCAACAGACTGATCCAGCCGTGTCGCTCGACGCCCTGATTGCCGAGGCATTGGAGCGCAACCCGGAGATCAGCGCATTGCGGCGCGGCTTCGGTGCGCGGCGCGCGCGCGTTCCGCAAGCGAAAGCTTTGCCTGATCCGATGCTCAGTTATGGCTACGCGGGCAATGCGCCGCTGCCGCCCTTCGATATTCAAAAGGGCGATCCGGCCAGCGCGCGCATGGTCAGCTTTACGCAAGAGATTCCCTTTCCCGGCAAGCTGGCGCTCAAGGGCAAGCAGGCGAACGTAGAAGCTGAGGCCGAGTATTGGGCCTATGAACAGGCGCGGCTCAACCTCGTGGCTGAAGTCAAAGACGCCTACTTCGATCTGTTCTATCTGCACAAGGCGCTGGCAACCGTAGCCAAGAACAAGACGCTGTTGGAGCAGTTCACTAAGATTGCCGAGGCGAGTTACACCGTCGGCAAAGCGCCGCAGCAGGATGTGTTGAAAGCGCAGGTCGAGGTTTCCAAGCTGATAGAACAACAGACGCTGTTGGATCAGCGGCGGCAACTGGCCGAGGCGCGGCTCAACAGTTTGCTCTTTCGCGCGCCGGAAACGCCGGTGAGTGCGCCCGCCGAATGGAAGCCGCGCGAATTCAAGCCGAGTCTGGCGCAACTAAGCGAACTGGCGCTAGCCAACTATCCGATGCTGAAAGCGCAACGGCGGCGCATAGACCGCGAGCAATACGGCGTCGAGTTGGCGCACAAAGAGTTCTATCCCGACTTCACGGTCAGCCTGACCTACTTCAACCGGCCCGGCTTGCCGGAGATGTACGGCGTGAACGTGGGCGTCAAACTGCCGCTTTATTTTTGGCAAAAGCAACGGCCCGCGCTGGCCGAAGCGACCGCCAACGCGGCCGCCGAACGCGCGCGCTTGGAACAAACGCACACGCTGCTTTTCTTGCGCATCAAGGAGCGGCACCTCGCGGTGCAATCGGCGCAACGGCTGGCGCAGCTTTACCGCACAACGATCCTGCCGCAGGCCTCGCTGGTGCTGGAAGCGGCGCTGGCCGGATACGAAGTCGGCAAGGCCGACTTCCTGACGCTGCTCGACAGTCTGGTGACGCTGCTCAATTACGAACTGAGTTATTACGAGCAGCTCAGCAATCAGGAGAAAGCGATTGCGGCGCTGGAACCTTTTACCGGCGTCGCGCTGCGTTGACGCGCGTGTCAGTAGCCCGACCGTGAGGGAGGGCTGGCTTTGTGAGACAAGCCCTCCCTCACGGTCGGGCTACTGACACGCGAAGGAGTGCAATATGAACTTCGAGGCCGACAAACCAACAGAAGCAGACGTGATCGTCACGGCAACCACTGCCGAGAGCCTGCCGCCACAAGCGCCGCCACCGCGCGCGCCACGGCCCTTCAAACGCGTGCTTGCGGCGTTGCTCTGCCTAGTGCTGCTGGCCGTCGCTTACGCACAACGTGAGCGCTGGCTGAAGCTGTTCAGCGCGCGCGATGCTGCCTCCGGCCCAGCAGCGCGCAAGATTCTCTATTGGCAAGACCCGATGCATCCGGCTTACACCTCCAACAAGCCCGGCACCGCGCCCGATTGCGGGATGGATTTAGTGCCGGTTTACGCCGACGGCGGTGAGGCGAGCGCGAACCTGCCGCCCGGCGCGGTCAGAATCAGCGCCGAAAAACAGCAATTGATCGGCGTGCAATACGGCGAAGCGACCTATCAATCCGTCAGCAAAACGCTGCGCGCGACGGGCCGCGTGACTTATGACGAAACGAAGATCGTGCGCATCCATCCGCGTTTTGAAGGCTGGATCGAAGAGGTCTTCGCGGACTTCACCGGCAAGCAAGTGCGGCGCGGCGAACCGTTGCTGAGCCTGTACAGCCCCGAACTCTGGCAAACGCAGCAGGAGTTTTTGTTGGCGCGGCGCGGGCGCAACGAACTTTCTGAATCGCCCTTCCGCGAAGCCGTCAACGCTTCTGCGTCGCTTTACGAAGCGGCGCGGCGGCGCTTGGAGTTGTGGGACATCAATGCGGCGCAGATCAAAGAGTTGGAAACGAGCGGCCAGCCGCTGCGCGCAATGCTGATTTATGCGCCGGGCGATGGCTTCGTGCTGACGCGCAACGCCTTTCCCAAACAACGCGTGACGCCCGAAACCGAGCTTTACGTGCTGGCCGACCTTTCAACGGTCTGGGTGCAGGCTGAGGTTTACGAATACGAAGCGTCCGAAATCAAGCTGGGCCAGACGGCGCTGCTCACGCTGGCTGCGCAGCCGGGCCGTTCGATACGCGGCAAGGTGAGTTACCTCGCTCCGCAACTCGACAGCGCGACGCGCACGTTGAAGGTGCGCATCGCCGCGCCCAATCCCGGCTTCGCGCTCAAGCCGGAGATGTTCGCCAACGTCGAATTGAACATTGATTACGGACGCCACGTCGTCGTGCCGCAAGAGGCCGTGCTGGATTCGGGCAAGGAGCAAACCGTTTTCGTCGCGCGCGCGGAAGGCTATTTCGAGCCGCGCCAAGTCACGCTGGGCGCGCAAGTCGAAAACAACGTGATCATCCTGAGTGGATTGAAAGCGGGTGAGCGCGTGGTGACCTCGGCCAACTTCCTGATTGATTCTGAGAGCCGGTTGAAATCCGCCGCCACTGGGATGGGTCACAGCGGACACGGCGGCCAGCCCGCAACGACAACGACACCTGCGCCTGCGCCACAGCCACGTGCGACGCCCAGCCCGAAGCCCGCAGATCACACACAACATCAAGCAAAAGCTGCGCGCGAGATTCAGTACTGGACGTGCACGATGCACCCGGAGGTCAAAGAGCCGCAACCGGGCAAGTGTCCAAAATGCGGGATGAAGCTCGTGCCGAAATACGCTGATGAACCGGCGGGAGGCAGGTAATGATCAATCGCCTCATCGAGTATTGTGCGCGCCACACGCTGGTCGTGCTGTTGATCGTCGGGATGGCGGCGCTGGGCGGCGTTTATTCGCTCAAACACATCACGCTCGACGCGCTGCCCGATCTGTCCGACACGCAGGTCATCATCTACACGCGCTGGGATCGCAGCCCCGACATCATCGAAGATCAAGTCACCTATCCGCTCATCTCCGCGCTGCTGGGTGTGCCGAAGGTGAAAGACATTCGCGGCTTTTCGGATTTCGGCTACTCGTATGTTTACGTCGTGTTTGAAGACGGCACCGATATTTATTGGGCGCGTTCGCGCACGCTTGAATACCTGAACAACATTTTGCCCAAGCTGCCGCAGGGCGTGAACGTAGAGTTGGCGCGCGACGAGACAGCCGTCGGCTGGATTTATGAATACGCGCTGGTGGACACGACCGGCAAACACAATCTGGCTGAACTGCGTTCGTTGCAGGATTGGCATTTGCGCTACGAATTGCAGGCCATCCCCGGCGTCGCCGAAGTCGCTCCCATCGGCGGTTTCGTGCGCCAGTATCAGGTCAACCTTGACCCGCAGGCCTTGCTGGCCTATCGCATTCCGGCGGAAAAAGTCGTCGAAGCCTTGCGGCGCGGCAACAGCGAAGTGGGCGGGCGGCTGGTCGAGTTTAGCGGGCGCGAATTCATGGTCAGAGGGCGCGGCTATCTGCGCTCCGCCGCCGACATCGAAGGGCTGGTGATCAACAGCAATCCTGAAACCGGTACGCCCGTCACGATCAAACAACTGGGCCGCGTGACACTGGGGCCGGAGCTGCGGCGCGGCATTGCCGAACTGGACGGGCAGGGCGAAACGGTCGGCGCGATTGTGATTATGCGCGCGGGCGAGAATGCCTTGCGCGTGATCGAACGCGTACGCGCACGGCTGGCCGAGTTGGAACCGAGCCTGCCCGCTGGCGTCAAACTGGTCACCACTTATGATCGCGGCGAATTGATCGAGCGTTCGATTGACACGCTGCGCGAGGCGCTGACCGAAGAGTTGATCGTCGTCAGCCTGATTATCCTGATTTTCCTGGGCCATTTGGCCAGCGCTTTTGTCCCCATCATCACCATCACGCTGGCCGTACTGATCGCGTTCATACCGCTGTTCGGTATGAACATCACGGCCAACATCATGTCGCTGGCGGGTATCGCCATTGCCGTCGGCGCGATGGTGGATTCGGCCATCGTCATCGTCGAACAGGTGCACAAGAAACTCGAACAGTGGCAGGCCGACGGGCGTCCCGGCAGTTTCAAGGACGTGATTATCAAGGCCGCCAAAGAAGTCGGCGCCCCAAGTTTTTATTCGTTGCTGGTGATTGCCGTCGCCTTCCTGCCGATTTTCGCGCTCGAATCGCAAGAGGGCCGCCTCTTCAAACCGTTGGCCTTGACCAAAAATCTTTCGATGGCGACGGCGGCGGTGCTCTCGATCACGCTGGTACCGGCCATCGTCGTGCTGTTGATTCGCGCCGAACCATTCGACTTTCGCCCGCGCTGGTTGTGCCGCCTGGCCAACGCCGTCATCGTCGGGCGCATTCGCAGCGAAGAGCAACACCCGCTCAGCCGCGTGATGATGCGCGTGTATCAGCCCGTCGTCGAATTCGTGCTGCGTCATCAATGGGGCACGATTCTGGCCGCGCTGTTGTTGGTGCTGGCGACGATCCCGATTTATCAACGCCTTGGCTCCGAATTCATGCCGCCGCTGGATGAAGGCGCGCTGCTTTATATGCCAACGACGCTGCCCGGCATCTCTGTCACCGAAGCGCAACGGCTGCTGCAAGTGCAGGACAAGCTGCTCAAATCATTTCCCGAAGTCGAGCGCGTTTTCGGCTATGCCGGACGCGCCGAAACGGCGACCGACCCCGCGCCTTTCTCGATGATGGAAACGGTCGTCGTGCTCAAACCGCAAAGCGAATGGCCGAAGGTCGAACGCTGGTATTCGCAACGCGCGCCGGAATGGTTGCAAGGCCCTCTGGAAAATTTGTTGCGCCGCGCCTGGCCCGATCATCGCAGCACGCAGGAATTGATTTACGGGCCGGGCGGCATGAACGAAGCCCTGCAACTGCCCGGCGTGGTCAATGCCTGGACGATGCCGATCAAAGCGCGCGTAGACATGCTGACCACCGGCGTGCGCACGCCCATCGGCATCAAAGTCGTCGGCCCCGACTTGAATAAAATTCAGGAACTTGGCTTGCACATCGAACAGGCGCTCAAAGCCGCGCCCGGCACGGCCAGCGTTTTCGCCGAACGCACGGCGGGCGGTTACTTCCTCGATTTCAATCTCAAGCGCGACGAACTGGCGCGTTACGGCCTGTCGGTCGAAGCGGCCAACGCGGTGATCCTCTCGGCCATCGGGGGCGAGAACGTCACGACGACGGTCGAAGGACGCGAACGCTATCCGGTCAACGTGCGGTACGCGCGCGATTACCGCAGCACGCTCGATCAACTCAAGCGCACGCTCGTGCCCACGGCGAACGGCGCGCAGATACCGCTGGCGCAACTCGCCGACCTCAAGCTACTCACAGGGCCGGGCATGATCCGCGACGAGAATGGGCGGCTGAGCGGTTACGTTTACGTTGACGTGGCGGGCGTGGACATAGGCACTTACGTCAATCGCGCCAAACAACTGGTGCGCGAACAGGTGACGTTGCCGCCCGGTTACACGCTGATCTGGAGCGGCCAATACGAAAACATGCAGCGCGTGGCCGAACGGCTGTTGCTGGTGGTGCCGATCACGCTCTTCATCATCTTTCTGTTGCTCTATTTCAACACCGGCTCGCTGGTCAAAACGCTGATCGTGTTGCTGGCCGTGCCCTTTTCGGCGGTGGGCGCGGTCTGGTTTCTGTACGCGCTGGATTACAACATGAGCGTCGCGGTCTGGGTCGGGCTAATCGCGCTGCTGGGCGTGGACGCCGAGACGGGCGTGTTCATGCTGCTGTATTTGGATTTGTCGTATGACGAGCGGCGCGCGCGCGGCTTGTTGCAAACGCGCGCGCACTTGCACGACGCGATTGTGCACGGCGCGGTCAAACGGTTGCGCCCGAAGTTCATGACCGTCGCGGTGGATTTCATCGGCCTGGTGCCGGTGATGTGGGCGACGGGCGCGGGCGCGGACGTGATGAAACGCATCGCCGCACCGCTGGTCGCCGGGGTCTTCACGTCATTCATATTGGAGTTGGTGGTTTACCCAGCGATTTACGCGCAATGGAAATGGCATTTTGAAGTCAAGCGGCAACCGGCGGGTAGCGTAGCAGTGACGGCAGCTTGAAGGAGGACAGAATGAAGCAGAAGACAGTTGGGATGAAAAAATGGTTTACGCGGCCCCTGGGTACGCACCGCTTCCAGCGTGCGGACTCGGCGACAGACGCTTGCCTGCCGGAGGGATCCACACTCACACCACCCCCGCACGCTGGACGCGGTGCGTACCCAGGGGCGTGCCGTTTTGTACTTCTCACAGTGCTTGTTTTGGCTGCCCCTGTTATTCGCGCACAATCCGTAAATCAAACAAGCAGCACGCTGGACGATCCGGTAGCGCGGATTATGGCGCGCGCACAAACGCTAGTGGACGAACGCGTCGCCGCTGCCGAAGCTGTGTTGGCTGAGGCCAAGTTGCCCAAAGCCGTGGCCGAACTTCCGCCCGTTGAAAGCCGCGCGCCACTGACGCCGCTAGCCACTAACACGTTTGCCATGAAGCTGCCGCGCCTGGTGCGCGCCCGCTACAGCCAGCACCGCGACACGCTGTTGCGCGTGCTGGCCGAAGAGCAGTTGCCGCCCGAATTGCTGGCGGTGGCGCTGGTCGAGAGCGGCTTCGATCCGCTGGCGCTCTCGCCCAAGGGCGCGCGCGGCATCTGGCAATTGATGCCCGCGACGGCGCAGCGCTATGGCTTGACGGCACAGGCCGCGCACGATCAGCGCACGCAGCCCGAACAGGCCACGCGCGCGGCGGCCCGTTACTTGCGCGATCTGTTTCAACTGTTCAGCGATTGGAAACTGGCGCTGGCCGCTTACAACGCCGGCGAGGCGCGCGTGCAACGCGCCATCAATCGCGCGGGCAGCCGCGATTTCGATGAACTGGCGCGGCGCGGTCTGTTGCCGTCGGAGACGCAACGGTACGTGCCGGCGGTGTTGGCGGCCTGGGGGCTTTGGAGCGAAAGGGCGCAAAAAACGAAGTGAGAAGTGAGGGAAACATGAAAGATCTGAGTCACCGTAGAGCCAAAATTGCGGCTGTGCCGCCCGAGGTGCGGGAGGTCTCTGACCTCCCGGCCAGGTTGCCCATTGCTTTTTTGGGGCTGCGCCCCAATTGGTTGGGGCGCAGCCCCGGGGAACTCAAGCATCCGCCTACCGGAAGGGCACAGCCCTTCCGCACATCTGGCGGCAGAGCCGCAGGGAAAAGCAATAATTTGGCGCGGCTGAGTTTTATCCTTTGCGCCGCACTGTGGCTGTTCAACGCACAGCCTGCCGCCGCGCAGAGTTTCGAGTTGGCCGTGGAGCACGAACACACGCTGCGCAATTGCCGCGGCACACTCGTCATCACGCCGGAACAGATCGAATATAAAACCGCGCAACAGCACGACGCCCAACGCTGGCGCTACGACGAAGTGCGGCAAATCAAGATCGAAGCGGCAACCGCGCTCACGCTGGTGACTTACGCCGATCAAAGGCGGCTGCTCGGCCGGGATCGTATTTTCAAATTCCGGTTGCTGGACGGCGAGATCAACGCCGAACTCAGCGCCTTGCTACTGGCACATGCGGCCAAGCCGATCGTAACCAGCGTGCCGCCCGTGACGGCAGGCGCGCCCGCGTTTGCCGTGCCGGTCAAACACCTGCACAGCTTCGGCGGCTGTCTGGGCACGCTCAAGTTTTATCCCGACCACGTGGTTTATGAAACGCCCGCTGCGCCGTCAGAAACGCGCTATTGGCGTTACGGCGACCTGCACAATTTCAGCCAGTCCTCTCGCTATCGTTTCGAGTTGACAAGCTTTGAAGAGCAGTTCGGCGGGCCACGGGCTTACAACTTTCAATTGCGAACGGAGTTGCCTGCCGGGTTGTATGACTACGTTTGGCAGCGCGTTTATCCGGTCAAGTTTCAAACGCCGAAGTAGCCAATTCGGCTGGCGGCAACCGAGAGCGCCGTGATACAACACGCCTGCGTCCCGACCATTCGCGCCGTTTCGACTAATTCAGGAGGTGCCATGTTCGTTGCCAGGCGTTTCCACTCTCATTCCTTACTGATGCTGTTGCTGTGTTACGCCGCCGTACCGGCGTTGATGCGCGGGGCGGAACAGAACCGCAACGCCAATCCGCAAGCTGAACTGAGACGATTGTTGCGGCTGTATGAAGGCGAGTTCGACAACTATCAGCAGGCCGTTTCCGAACGGACGCAGCCACACGCGCAGGTTCACTTGAGCATCCAAAAGATCAACGCTCCGGCGCTCGGCGCACAAGTCTTTTTCGTTCGCGCACAACGCGCCGGTCAGCCATCAATACAGCGCCTGGACAGCTTTCGTCTCAACTCCGCCCAGCAAATCGAAACGGTGAGTTATGCGTTCAACAGTGACGAGCAGGCCATGGCGGCGGAGCGTGACCCCGGCAGTTTGGCGGCGGTGAAACCAGCGCAACTGCGCTTGTTGCCGGATTGCACCACAATCTGGCAACGCACCGGCGACCGTTTCAGCGGCGCATGCACGGCGGCGAATAGCGCAGTAACCATGCTGGCGCAAGCTGAGTTGCTGTTACCGGAACTGCCGGGTGATGAACTGGGCGGGCGCTTCCGGCGTTGCGTGTTTTATGACGGAGAAGTCACCTATATCAGCGAGACGGGCAAACGGCAGCCACCTTTCGCCATCACGATTCACAACCAGGGGCAGAGCGTCCCGCTGGCCGGTTCGAATTTCGCGTTGCAAATGACCGAGGCCAAGGACAAAGACGGCCAGTCCGCCGTCAAGGTCGGCTTATGGGAGAACGGCAAAGAATTGGTCTCGGCGTTGGCGAAGGCCAGTCAGCCGCGCTTTCGGTTTATTACCGAAGTGGTGGAAGTCCGGCTCACCAGGCAAAAGCGGCCGTAAAGATAATTCGCGCGCCGCCAGGGCTGAGGCATTGACGTCTGGCTGCGAATCCATACCATTGCCGCGACGAGCGAGTTCCTTTCCGGCTGTTTCCCAGGCAATCAAGTTCAGAACAAGGAAGCTGCGCGGCTTTTATTTATTGCGGGCGGGACGTCCGCGCTCCTAGCGAGGTTCGGCATGCGGGACAAACGGATTCTGAAAACAGGCTTGTTTGTGTTGTGGTTGGGGCTGGCGTTTTGGTTCGGCGCGACGGCCATGCGGGCGCAACAAGCCGGCCAACGCTTTCCCGGCGAACATACACCCGACAAACTCGCGCCCGCGCGACCTGATAAACAGATTAGTGAATTGACCCGTGACGTCGCGGCCAAATTGCCTCGCGCGAACGCCAAGCCGCAGCCCATTCAACCGCGTCAACTGATTGACCAACATCTCTTCGGCGCAATGCAACGCGACGCCATCCCGCACGCGCCGCGCACCAACGATTACGAATTCTGCCGCCGCCTCTATCTCGATCTGACTGGGCGCATCCCGACGCCGGAACAGTTGAACGCCTTTGTGGCCAGCAGCGCGCCCGGCAAACGCGACAAGCTGATTGATGAATTGATTGCCAGCCCGGCCTGGGTGGATCACTGGGCCTATTGGTACGGCGATCTGGTGCGCAACTGCGGCAATCGCATCGGCAACCCGACGCTCAAACATTTCGACGCCTGGATCAGGCAGTCGCTCAAAGCCGACAAACCTTACGACCGGTTTGTGACGGAACAGTTGACGGCCAATGCGCCCAACACCAACTGGATGCCGGACGCCGGGCCATCAGGCTTTTTGACGCGCTGGCACATCACCGGCGCGACGATGTATGACGACAATTTCGAAGACACGGCGGACGAGATCGCCGTCAACGCCGCGCGCTTGTTTCTGGGCATCAACTATCAATGCATCTCTTGTCATGGCGGCAAGGGCTTCTTGGAAAAGGTCAGCCTGGATTTGGTCGCCAAGAAGCGCCGCGATTTCTGGGCGCTGGCCGCGTTCTTCGGCCAGATGCGCGTGCGTGTCGTGCCCTATCAAGACCGCTACACCGTGACCGAAGACGGCGACGGCTATAACAGCAAAGGTTGGAGCCAGGTGCGCCTGCAACGCGAAGGTGGCGAGTTGCACCCGACCTTTATTTTGACGGGTGAGAAAGCCGATCTGAGCAAACCGCTGCGCCCGCAATTTGCGCGCATGCTGACGACGCATCCGCAATTCGCGCGCGCCACGGTCAACCTGATCTGGAAGCAGTTTTTCGGCCTGGGCATCGTTGATCCGGTGGATGCGTTCGATCTGGCGCGGCAAGACCCGCAGGCCGCGCTGCCCGAGCCGTGGACTTGTCAGCCGACCAACGTGGCGTTGCTGGATGCGCTGGCGCGCGATTTCGCCGCGCACAAGTTCAGCTTGAAATACTTGATGCGGACGCTGGCGCGGTCGAATGCCTATCAGTTGTCTTCGCGCTTTGAGGGCGAGTGGCCCTCCGGTTGGAAAGAAGCTTATACGCCCTACTTCGCGCGCCACTTCATCCGCCAACTGACGGCGGAGCAGATGCACGACGCGCTCACGCAGGCCACGCTGGTCTTCGGCGATTACAAACGGCGCGACTGGACGTATGAAACGCCCATTGCGCCTGCCCGCTTCTGGACGGAAGCCGCTTCGCCCGAAGACATCAGCAACGGCGAGGCCAAAAGCTTCCTGCGCACCTTCGGCCAGGCCAACCGCGAGCAATTCGACCGCCAGCCGGGCGGTTCGATCTTGCAGGCGATGATGCTGATGAACAGCCCCTTTGTGACACGGCGCGTGCAGGCGGCGAATGGCAGCCTGGTCGAACAGTTGGTGAAATCGCCGAAAAGTGATGCGGAGATTGTCGAGGCGCTGTATCTGGCGACGCTCTCGCGTTATCCGCTGGCGCGCGAGAAAGAATTGGCGTTGACGTGGCTGGCGCAAGACAGAAAGCAGGGAGCGGAGGATTTGCAGTGGGGGCTGGTGAACAAGCTGGATTTCGTGTTTAACTATTGAGTATGGAAGTGCAGACACCGCCAGAACAACAAGTCGTTGCCGTATCTGATGCGCCCGTGGAAGAAAAGCTGCTGATCCGCGAAATCACGCTGCGCAACTTGCTCTCCTTTGGGCCGCAAGCGGAGCCGCTTCCTTTGCGCGGCCTGAATGTGTTGATCGGCCCCAACGGTTCGGGCAAGTCCAATTTGATCGAAGCGATTGCCTTGCTGCGCGCGGCCAAAGGCGATCTGGGGCAGGTCACGCGGCGCGGCGGCGGCGTCCGCGAATGGATTTGGAAAGGCGACCCCGAAGGCACGGCCAGCATTGAGGCCGTCATCAGCAATCCCGCCGGAGCCTCGCCCATTCGCCACGTGCTGGAATTCAACGCGCGCGAGCCTTTCGCGTTGCAGGACGAACGCATTGAGGACGCCGCCGCGCCGGATGCGGCCTTTTACTATCGCTATCAACACGGCGCGCCGCTGATTGCGCCGCCCGGCAACGGCGTCGCGGCTTTGTCGCCCGACAGCCTCGAACGGTATCGCTCCATCCTCACGCAACGCCGCGACCCCGACCATTACCCTGTGTTTGCGCAACTGCTGAACGCTTACGAGCAAATTCGCATTTACCGGGAATGGACGTTCGGCGGTAAGGCGCTCTATCGCAGCCCGCAACCCGCCGATCTGCGCAACCGGCATTTGGAAGAGGATTGCTCCAACTTGGGTTTGGTGCTCAATACGCTACGCCGTCACCCGCAAACCAAGCAGCGGCTGCTGGACGCGTTGCAAGACTTTTATGACGGCATCACCGATTTTGATCTGATCGTCGAAGGCGGCACGGTGCAGGTGTTTTTTACCGAAGGCGAGTTCACGATTCCGGCCACGCGCTTGTCCGACGGTACGCTGCGTTATCTGTGTTTGCTGGCGGTTCTTTGTGACCCAAACCCACCGCCGTTGATTTGCCTGGAAGAGCCAGAGTTGGGTTTGCACCCGGACATTTTGCCTGGCTTGGCTGACTTGTTGGTCAGCGCGTCACAACGCACGCAACTCATCGTCACGACGCATTCCAATGTGTTAGTGGACGCCATGACCGAGCGCCCCGAAGTGATCCTGGTTTGCGAAAAACACGCGGGGCAAACACACATCCGGCGTTTGGGCGACGCGAAAACGGAAGGCTGGTTGGAGGATTACCAACTGGGTGAACTTTGGGCGAGCGGGCAGTTGGGAGGCACACGCTGGTGAAAGTGACGGTCTTTCTCGAAGGCGGCGGTGATACTGAGCGGCAGAAAACGGAATGCCGCCGCGGGTTCCAACAACTCTTTGCGAAAGCGGGCTTCACCAGACCCAAAAGCCCCACGCTCGTGGCTTGCGGTGGGCGGCAGCAAGCTTTCAACAAGTTCAAGGCAGCGTTGGCCGTCCATCAAAATGCTTATCTGATTTTGTTGGTAGACAGCGAAGACCCCGTGGCGAATGCCGATGAAAGCCCTGACGCCGACGCCGCGTGGCGACATTTGAAGAAACGCGACGGCTGGGAACGTCCCGCCCACGCCGCCAACGATCAAGCGCAATTGATGGCGACCTGTATGGAAACCTGGGTGATGGCCGATCAGCAGGCGCTGCGCGCGTTCTTCGGACAGCATCTGCAAACCAGCGCGCTGCTGCCGCCGCTGAACCTGGAAACGCGCGGCAGACACGAAGTGCAGGACGCGCTGCAACACGCGACACGCAACTGCGGCAGGGATCGCGGCTATGCCAAAGGCAAACGCTCCTTCGCGGTGTTGGCCGAATTGAATCCCGGCACGTTGCAACAGCACTTGCCGCATTTCCGCCGCTTCATCGCGACGCTTACCAGTCACTTGTCATGAAACACGAATCACCAAACACACTCACCCTAACCCGGCGCGAACTGCTGCGCCTCGGCGGCATCAGCTTAACCGGCGGCTACCTGAACCCGTTTCGCCCCGTCAACATTCACGCGGAACAGAAAGTCACAGCCCAAGCGACCGCGCGCCAAGTGCTCTTTCTCAACCTCGACGGCGGCATGAGCCAGGTGGACACGCTCGACGCCAAAGCGGGGCCGTGGACGCCGAACTACTTCGACATTCGCAGCTTTCCGAACGACCTGAAATTGCCGGTCGGCATCATGCCCAACCTGCCCGGCGTGCTCGACAAACTGACCGTCGTACGCAGTATGGCCGCCTGGGATGTGGTGCACGGGCGCGCGCAGTACTACATCCAGACCGGCCATCCGCTCAATCTGGCGCTGTCCAAAGAAGTCCCGGCCATCGGCGCGGTGGTGTGTTACGAGTTGGCAAAACAGCGCAAGCCGAGCGATTCGCTGCCTGCCTATGTGGCGCTGAATCTGGCGGGCAATCAGGCGGGGCTGATCAATCAGGGCTTTATGTCCGCCGAATTCGGCCCGCTGAGTCTGGCGGTGGGCGATGCGCCGCCCAATCTGGCGCCGCAACCGGGGATGGAAGCGACCTTCAAACGCCGCTGGGAACGCTTGCAGCAACTGGATCAAACCTTGCGCGGCGGCGGTGAGGCAGATCGCGGCTACGCCGATTATCACGATTACTATCGCGGCGCGCACGCGATCATGAACGATCCGCGCGTGCCCGAAGTGATGGCGCTGGACGAAGCTGACAAAAAACGCTACGGCAACAGCAGCATCGGCAATTGCCTGATTCTGGCGCGCAATCTTTTTCAGGCAGACGCCGGCACGCGTTTCATCATGGCCAGCCACGGCGGTTGGGATCATCACGCGAACATTTACAAAGAAAATTCGCGCAACCATCCGGCCTTGATCAAAGAACTGGACGCCGCGTTTAGCAGCTTCCTCAAAGACCTCGACGCCATTCCGTCGCAATACACGCCGGGCCAGACGCTGCTCGACGAAACGCTGGTCATTGCGATGAGCGAATTCGGCCGCACGCCTGGCGCGATCAGCGAGACGCGCAAAGGGCGCGAGCATTACATGCAGGCGCATTGCGGTATGTTCGCGGGCGGCGGCGTGCGGCGCGGCGCGGTCATCGGCAAGACGGATGCGCTGGGCGCACAGATCACAGACTTCGGCTGGGCGGGCCCGCGGCCGATTTATATGGAAGACATCGCCTGCACGATCTATTCGGCGCTGGGCATTGATTGGACGAAGCGGATTGACAACACGCCGTCGGGCCGCGCATTTCATTATGTCGAACCGGCCTCAGGCACCAAATACGTCGGCTTCAAACCGGTGGCGGATTTGTTTGCCTGAGGCCTCGCCTTAAGCCGCGGTTGTCGCGCTCAGCCGCACCTGTTACCTTCCTGCTACATGACTGAACTCATCACTACGCTAGCAGAGCGCCTGGCTGCGGCATTGTTGGCGCGGGCGGATTTGTTTGACGAACGCCATCAAACCGCATTGCGCCTATTCAATGGCTTTCGCGAAGGCTGGCCCGAATTGGTGGCCGACCTGTATGCGCGCACGCTGGTGCTGCACGATTATGCCGAACGGCCTGAAGTTGCGAACGTGGCGGTGCAACAAGCCCTGGCGTTTTATCAAGCGCGTCTGCCCTGGTTGCAGGCGGCCGTGCTCAAACAACGCAACGCCGAAACCCCTGAAGCGCGCAACGGCTTGCTGTTGTTCGGCACACAGCCCTGCCGCAAGGTGCTGGAACACGGCGTCTGGTACGCGCTGGATGTGCGGTTGAATCGCGATGCCAGCTTTTATCTGGATACGCGCAATGTGCGTGAATGGACGTTGCAGAAACTGCGCGGCAAGAGTGTGCTCAACACGTTTGCTTACACGGGCAGTTTGGGGGTTGCGGCGCGGGCGGGCGGGGCGGCGCGCGTGTTGCAACTCGATCTCAAGCGCGAGTTTCTCAATGTGGCGAAAACTTCGTATACGTTGAACGGTTTCCCGATTCGTAAAGAGGATTTTCTGAGCGGCGATTTTTGGCCAATGATCAACCACTTGAATCGTGAAGGCGCGCGCTTTGATTGTGTCTTGCTCGATCCGCCGTTTTATGCGGCCACGGCCAAAGGCGTAGTTGACACCGAAAACAACTTCGCCCGCTTGCTCAACAAAGTGCGCCCGCTCATCAATGACGGCGGCACGCTGGTGGCAATCAACAATGCGCTCTATGTCAGCGGGGCCGCTTACATAGGTGTCTTGCAATCACTCTGCGCTGACGGATACTTGACTATCGAGGAATTGCTGCCGGTTCCGCCCGATTGCACGGGCTATGCACTTGAGACGCTGGCGGAAGTGACTGACCCCGCCCCCTTCAATCACGCGACAAAAATTGCGGTGTTGCGTGTGCGGCGCAAACAGTGAGGCTTTAAGCTTGGACGCCACGCTGCCAAAAGCTTGCATACTGCAACCCGCAGGCAGGTCGTACATTCCCAGGGTACGTCTGAGAAGTTACGCTTTTTAGCACTTGATGTTCAGCGCAAGCTTGCGGTATCTTGCTATTACACCGTTCGTGAAAATAAACAGCGATGGCGTATCCCCGGAAGTTCAGAATACCGCCTTTTGGCGGCAGGGCGTGGCCGTTAGGAACTTCCGCCTCAAAACATGCATTTCATTGATTCAAAATGCCGCAAGACGACATGCATAACTTCTCAGCAAGGGTGTAGCTGCCCTTCTGCGCGGCTTGGTTCAGGGCAATCCGGGTTTGTTGTGCACAAGAGTAACGGGCGAGGGCGAGTGAATTTAGCAATGACGATAAAAGATACGTATCCCCAAAACCACCAAAGTTTCGCTTGGTAAGTTCCAGTGCAAAATCAAACCGGTACAAAGAATATTCAAAAACGCCAGTTTACAGG
>JANOWX010000766.1:0-10309 GCA_031418175.1 Acidobacteriota bacterium
CAAGGCGAAGATGTTGTTGTCACTCAGTTCCGCCGTATTCTGCCGGTCGAAGATCACAAAGCGCTGGCCGTCAAAGCGCACCAACCCTTCCAGCGTGCCCAGCCACAGGTAGCCGTCTTTCGTTTGCAAAATCGTCGTGACCGAGTTTTGCGGCAGCCCATCTTCCTTTTGCCACACGTCCCAGCGGTATTGCGAAACGCCGCGCTCATTGTTCAAAGCCGGGGCCGCGCCATTCAACGTCAACAGCCACAACAGACACACCGCTGCCGCACCGTAGCGCCACGGGTGTTGTCGAAGTTGGGTTGTCAGCCGGAAAGGAATCATGTTTGTTTGGCGTGGCGCCTGGGGTAGGACGGACTTTAGTCTGACCTACCGGTTCGGACAGACTAAAGTCCGTCCTACTCTTGCCAAGCCTGCGGCCACGCGTTCGCATAACACGCCAGCCTTGCACCACTCACCAATTGCAGCCGTATGAGAAGGAACCGGTTAGAAACACCGTAATAAGAAAGGTCACCAAGCACCTGTTTTTGCCGTTCGCATCGTGCCGTTTGACTGCACGGCACATCGGAGGGGAGATGCAAAGCGGCTGAGCCATCGTTTCGGCCAGCACCGGAATTGAGAGAACAGGATGCTTCTAGGCCGCGAATACTACTGCACATAGCCATGGAAAGCCAAGACCTGTCTTGTCAGCCGCAAAATGCGCTTATGAGTTTGGCGGGCAACAGACCGCGTGGTCTGTTTTTCTTCGCGCACAAAACGCTGACGGGTATTTGGCGGCGTTGGCAAGCCCTCCAGGATGATGGTAAGTTGACGGTGCTGGCAGAGCTTTCCAAATTTTCAATCCTTGAGGAGCATTCATTTCGCTATGAGTTTCGCCGATGCCCCTGTCATTGGGCCGTGCACACCGCCGCCGCGCGTGTTGCTGGGCCCTGGCCCTTCGCCCGTTGACGATCGCGTGTTGCGCGTGATGAGCGCGCCGCTCACCGGCCACTTAGACCCCTTCTTCGTGCGCACCATGGACGAGGTTCAGCAATTGTTGCGCTATGCGTTCGAGACCAACAACCGCCTGACCATCCCGATTTCCGGCACCGGTTCCGCCGGCATGGAAGCCGCCGTCGCCAACCTGTTGGAACCCGGCGAAGAGATTGTCATTTGCATCAACGGCTATTTCGGCGAACGCATGCACGAGATGGCCTTGCGCGTCGGCGCAGTGCCCGTCCGCGTCGAATGCGAATGGGGCGAGCCGGTGGACATCGAAAAAACGCGCGCGGCCTGGCGTTCGTCCAACGCCCGCGTCCTGTTTGCCGTGCAGGCTGAGACTTCGACCGGCGTGTTGCAGCAGCTTGAACCGCTGCGCGAGATCGCCGACGAACGCGACGGCTTCCTGTTGATTGATTCGGTCACCAGCATCGGCGCACATTCCATCGGCGTTGATCGCAATCGCGTAGACGCCTGTTACGCCGGCACGCAAAAGGCGCTCTCGTGTCCGCCCGGCCTCGCGCCCGTCACTTTCAGCGACCGCGCCGTCAAAAAGATCAGAACGCGCGCGACCAAGCCGGTCACCTGGTATTTGGATTTGGGTTTGCTGACCAGTTACTGGGCCGTGGGCGCGGGCCAGCGCGCCTATCATCACACCGCGCCGATTTCGATGAACTATGCCCTGCACGAAGCCTTGCGCATCGTCGCCGAAGAAGGCTTGGAGGCGCGCGCCCAACGTCACGAACGCAATCATCGCGCGCTGGTCGCCGGTGTCGAAGCCATGGGTTTGCAAATGCAGGTCGCGCCTGCGCACCGCTTGTGGACGCTCAACACCGTGCGCATTCCTGAAGGCCCCAATGGCTTGATAGATGATATGCGTGTGCGGTCGCGGCTGCTCAACGAATTCAACATCGAGATTGGCGGGGGCCTGGGCGTCTTCAAAGGCAAGCTCTGGCGCATCGGGTTGATGGGAACCGGCAGCAATGCCAATAACGTATTGCTCGTGCTGGCCGCGTTGGAAAAGGCGCTCAAGGCCGAAGGCTTCCAGCCCAGGGATTCCGGCGTGAGCGCAGCAGCGGCGTTTTATGCAGCGAACTGATGTCTGAGGTCTAAACCATGTACTGTCCACGTTGTGGAGCACCCAACGCTGAAACTACCAAATTCTGCCGCCAGTGCGGACTCGGCTTGACGCAGTTGGCTGGCTACGTCGCCACCGGCGGCACGGCGCAGTTGACGCCGCCTGCGCCCTCACCCGTTTCCCACTTGGCGCAAATGACAGCGAGCTATTCGCCGAAACAGAAAATGTGGCTGACGATTTTGTGCCTGATTTTCTTGCCCGGCTTTTTTGCGGTGCTGACCGACCCGCTTGGCTTGAGCGACTTTTTTGTGCCGGTGATGGGCATGCTGATGTGCGTCGGCATTCCCTGGGCCGTGATCCACTTCCGCAATCAACAACGCTTGTTTGATCAGCAAAAGTGGCAGGCGCAAATGCATATGCAACAGATGCCAATAGGCGCGCCAATGCCGCCAATGGCTCCGCCCGTGCAGCAATATCTGCAACCGCCCATGCAACAACCTGTTCAGATGCCGGTGCAACAGCCGCTTCAGCAACCGTATGCGCCGCAGCCGGTTTATCAAGCGCCGCAGCCAATCCCTCAAACCAATCCGTTGGGCACCGCGCCAGGCAGCGTGACTGAAGACGACACGCGCCGACTGTAAAATCAAACTGGCCTAAGAGCATGGAGTTCAAGCTTCAGCTTGCCTGGCGCGCACAGCGCGCCCTGACAGGCTGAAGCCTGAACTCCATGCGCTTGCGCGCCAGCGCTAACCCTTTCGCAACCGCCGAACCTCACCCCAGCTCGGCCAACATCACACGCCAAGCCTCGCGCTCCAACTCCGGCGCAAACTTTCCGGCTAAGCCTGTGACGTGTTCGCGCAACGCTTGCAAGAACGCCGCCTCAGTTTCCGCCCGCCACAACAACCGCGCCAATTCACGCGTAGCGCCGACGTTGAAATACCCGGGATAGTCTTCGCCCAACAGCCCGATGTTGCCCGCAATGCGCGAGGCCAAGACGGGCGTGCCCGCGACACAGGCTTCAGAGATTACATTCGCGCCGCCTTCCAGCCGGGACGAGAGCACGCACAGATCGCTTTGCGCCAGCCAACGCCGTGTGCGCCAGCGCGGTTGTTCGCCCAGCCAACGATAGCGCAGATTGCTTTGCATCTCTTGGCGCGCGCGTTCGGCCATCGTTTCGTCTAGCGCGCCACCCAAGTGAACAACTTGGGCCTGCGCCGCAGCCGGTAACAAGCGGGCCGCAGCGGCGGTGCGAAACGGGTCTTTGACTTCGCGCAGGTGGCCGACGACGCAAATGCGGAAGGCGGAGTGCGGAAGGCGGACGTAGTTGATGGGCGGGACGGATTGATAGATGACGCGGGCTTTGTGTTGATGCGCTTTGGGCAAGGCTTCGATGGCCTGGGGTTGGAGCACGATGAGGCGGGTGGCGAGCGCGAGCGATTCACGCGCCGCCGCGCTGGTCTTCAAATCGGCATACAGGTCAGTGCCGGTAAGCGCGACGAGCAGCGGTTTGTCAGGGTGCAGGTCGTAAAAAGCGCGGATGGCCGCGTGGCTTTTGCGCGCGTGCAGCGCCACCAGCAGGTCGCAGCCTTCGCCCGCGTAGTCTGGGCGAATCGTCACGCGGTGCCCCAATTGCCGCAACAGCCGCGCCCAACGCAACGCCGTCACGCGATTGCCGGCGCGTGAATGCGGCGGCGCGGGGGTGATGATGCCGATGTGAAGTTTTGTCGGCCCGGGCATGGCGTGAATGTAGGCTTGCGTTTATGCTATGGCAAGGTTGTGCAAACCTGCATCTCAAATTTCAAATTCGTGAGGAAGAACATGAAACTGTTGCTGCCGTGTGTTGTGCTGCTGAGCTTGTTGCTGCTGACCATCATGGCTTGCGGGGCTTGCGGGCAAACCGCCGCCAATCAACCGCCCGCCTTGCCGCTCTGGCCAAATGGCGCGCCGGGCGCAAAGGGCACGCAGCCCGATGATGTGCCGAGCATCCAGCATTACCCCGCGCCCGCCGACAAAGCCAACGGCGCGGCCATCGTCGTGTGCCCGGGCGGCGGGTATGCGCGTTTGGCGGCGCACGAAGGGCACGACATTGCGGTCTGGCTCAATAGCATCGGGGTCTCGGCCTTTGTGCTGAAATACCGACTGGGGCCGCGTTACAACCATCCGGCGATGTTGGGGGATGTGCAACGCGCCATCCGCACGGTGCGGGCGAAGGCGAGCGAATACAAGGTGGAGGCGAACCGCATCGGTGTAATGGGCTTTTCGGCGGGCGGGCATTTGAGTGCGACGGCGGCGACGCATTTCGATGACGGCAAGGCGGATGCAACTGACGCGATTGAGCGCGTGAGCAGCCGTCCCGACGTGGCGATTATGTGTTATCCGGTGATCACCTTGCAGCCGCCCTTCGCGCACATAGGTTCGCGCAAGAATCTGCTGGGCGAGAATCCAGCGGCTGAGTTGGTTGAGTTGATGTCAAATGAAAAGCAAGTGACGGCCAAGACGCCGCCGACCTTTCTCTTTCATACGGTGGATGACGCGGGCGTGCCGGTCGAGAACAGCATATTATTTGCCGAGGCACTGCGCAAAAACAAAGTGCCTTATGAAATGCATCTGTACGAACATGGACGGCATGGCGTTGGCTTGGCTCCAAATGATCCCGCGCTAAACACGTGGCCGAAGTTGTTGGAGAATTGGCTGCGCGCGCGGGGCTTTTTCTCGCCAACTAATAAGGCTGAGGCCGCGCCAAAAAAAGCCGACCGGCGGAGTTAGTCGCGCTGCTCAATGAATTGCGCACGGCTCCGCCGGAGTTTGCGGCGAGCGAGATGACGCGCATCGCCGCCTTTCGCATCAAGAATGATAAAGACTGGCAAGTCGAATTGCTGGCCGAAGCCTTCGCCATCGCACGGCAGGCGCAACTGCCCTACAAGCTCACGCAACCGGCCTCGAACGAATTCATCATGTTCGCAAAAACCATTGCCGAACTGGGCATGGATCGCTTGTCGTTGCAATGCGCCGTCATCAATGCGCTGTTAGAAATTGATCCGTCACGCGCGCTGGCGTTGATGCGCGAGGTGGACAGCCAGGAATTGCCCATCACCAAATGCGAAGAAGCCGCCGCGCCAAACGTAGACACGTTTTACCAGATGCTTTTGACCGTGGCGAAACGTTGCTTCAACAGCCAACAGCAGGAAAAGGGCGAAGACCTCGCCTTCCTCGAAACCTATCTGCGCCAAGTCAACCACCCGGCGCAGGTCGCGCCGGCGTCACGGCTGGTGCGCTTTGCCGGCACAACGCCCGAACGGCTCGACCGTTTGCTGAACGCCTTTCTGGCCGCGCTGGATGACGTGCGGCACGATGATCGCGTCTTTTCCAACGGCGGCAATATCGCTGCGGCGGCTGAGTTGCAAATGCTGGGCGCCTTTTGCTCGCAATACGGCAAGCGCGGCGCAGAGGTGTTTGCGCGCGTGCGCCGCTTGCTGGTCGAACAGCTTAGCGGGCCGCGTTGCACTGACAACGCGCTCACGGCCACCGGCAAACCCGTGCCGCTGCCGCAAGCCATTCGCGATTTCAACCAATTGATCGCCTTTGACGATTACAAACTCGAAGCTATCACCGAAGCCGAAATCAAACCGGCAACGCTGGGTGGCAACGCGGAAATCGTGCGTTATTGGCAAACGCCCAAAGCGGCCAGAATGAAGCAACGCTTTTATGAAGTGATGTTCGACCACCCGCAGCCGCGCGCCAAAGATGCCGATCCAAACGCACCGCGCGTCATCATCAAAACCGATCCAAGCTCGCCTGAACGCATGCAAGCCTTTCAGCAATTCTTTGCTGAACTAGCCGCCTGGGAGCCCGAAGAGAATGTCGCGCTCACAGATTTCTATCATCAGAAATGTTTGCTCTACGACGAAGCCTTCCGCAGAGTCCCCGCCGGCCCTTTGCTAATGCAGGTTTTGCGCGACTACGTGAACTTGCTGAGCGCCAGCCGCGCGCAATTTAAGAGTTTCCCGGAGTGGTATGCGCACTTCAAATCGCTACACAGCGGTTATGTGATGGCGGGCGTGCAAGGCACTGTTGAAGCGACCAAAGAAGCGCTGCAAAAGTCTGACGATCCCTTTATTCAACTCTTTCTGCGCCTGAGCAAAGCGCCCGCCGACAAGTGAACTGCAATGTGACGGCAGGAAGACGCGCCCAGGTGCAGGCGTTCAGAGTACAAGCTTCAGCTTGCCACGCTGCGCAGCAGCGCAAGCGCGCCTCCGGCGCAGCAAGCTGAAGCTTGTACTCTGAACGCCTGCTGCCGAAGCGATTGAGCTCCTTGACTGGCTTGCGGCAATTGTCCTCTGCCTGGTACTCGCGTAATATCCGCGCCATGCCAAAAACAATTCGGTTCGCTTTCTTGCTGCTGGCAGGCAGTTGCTGGCTGGCGGGGCGATTGCGCACGCATCAATTGGTAATTTGAGATTGAAGACTTGAAGAGGAGAACTTATGCAACACGATCTGATGCAGGATGAACAGATGAAGAGCTTGTATCCCTCGGCGGGCGCGGTCACGCGGCGCGGCTTCGTCGTGACTTCGCTGACGGCGGGCTATGCGTTGGCAATGCAGCCGATTCAGGAAGCCACGACGATCAAGACCGAGGCGGCGGGCCTGCTCGCGGGCGAAGTCAAAATCCCCGTCAAGGGCGGCGAGATGCCGGCGTATCGCGCCATGCCCGAAAAGAAAAAAGAACTGCCCGACCGTGCTGGTGGTGCAGGAGATTTTTGGCGTGCACGAACACATCAAGGACATCTGCCGCCGCTTCGCCAAGCTGGGCTATCTGGCCGTCGCGCCGGAAATGTACGCGCGGCAAGGCAATGTCGCCAACATTCCGATGAACCAGATCATGCCGATCGTGGGCAAGGTGCCCGACGAACAGGTGATGTCCGATCTGGATGCGGCAGCGGCTTGGGCGCTGAAAAATGGCGGCAGCGCCAAACTGGCGATCACAGGCTTTTGTTGGGGCGGGCGCGTTGTGTGGCTTTATGCAGCTCACAATCCGAAGCTCAAAGCGGGCGTGGCCTGGTATGGCCGCTTGACGCCGCCGCCGCCTGACCGCGCCAATCCTTTACAACCGAAACACCCGGCCGAACTGGCCGCGCAACTACACGCGCCGGTGCTGGGCTTGTATGGCGGCAAAGATACGGGCATCCCGGCACCCGATGTGGACAAGATGAAAGAGGCCATCAAGGCCGCGAAGAAGCCCTCAGAGATCATCGTTTATCCCGAAGCGCAACACGGCTTCCACGCCGACTATCGCCCCAGCTACAACAAAGAATCGGCGCAGGACGGCTGGAAACGGCTACTCGCGTGGTTCAAGAAAAACGGAGTGGCTTAAAGCAGTAGTCCGTAGCCGGTTACTAACTGACTACCGACTACCAACTACCGACTACTATGACTTACGCACACAAACTCACCGGCGCCAAGCCGGTCAAGCTGAAAGACATTGATCCTGAATTCGTCGCGGGGCTGAAGCGCGAGGAGGGCGAAGCCAAGCTGGCCAAACTGAGCGCCGAACTCACGCGCTTGCAGGAACTGTTATATGCCGCCGGGCAGCATTCCGTCCTGATCGTGTTGCAGGGGCGCGATACCAGCGGCAAGGACGGCACGATCAAGGCTGTGATGGGGCCGCTCAATGCGCTGGGCTGCAACGTCGCGTCGTTCAAGGTGCCGACCGAGCGCGAACGGGCGCACGATTTCCTGTGGCGCGTGCACGCCCAGACGCCGGGGCACGGCGAGATCACGATCTTCAACCGTTCGCATTACGAAGACGTGCTGGTCGTGCGCGTGCACAACTTCGTGCCGCCGGCCGTGTGGCGCAAACGCTACGCGCACATCAATGCGTTTGAAAAACTGGTGGCCGACGCCGACACGATCATCCTGAAATTTTATCTGCACATCAGCAAAGCCGAGCAGGAACAGCGCCTGTTGGAGCGCGAGCAGAACGCCGAAAAGTATTGGAAGCTCTCGGCGGGTGATTGGCAGGAGCGCGAGCATTGGGACGCCTACACGCGCGCGTATGAAGACGCGTTGAACCAGTGCGCGACCCCGCACGCGCCTTGGTTCGTGGTGCCGGCGAATAAGAAATGGTTCCGCAACCTCGCTGTCGCCGAAGCCATCGTCAGCGCGCTGCGGCCCTATGAAAAACAGTGGTTGCGGCGGTTGGATGAAATCGGGCGGCGCGAGAAGGCGTTGATTGACGAGTTCAGAAAAGCGAAGTGATTCAGGGGGATAAGCTGCCAGCTTGTCCCACCCGCCAGCCGCTTACCGCTTCACCAATTCGCCCTTTCGTTCGTCCGGCGTGGGCGGCAAATGTTCGTGACCGATGAGGAACTCGCGCCCGCAGGCTTTGCAGCGGTACGCCTCCTCGGCGCGCGCCATGCCGATAAACCAGAGTTGGCGGCATTTAGGACAGACTTGCAGCCAAACACTCGCCGTTGGGGACAACATTTCTTTTGCGCTCATTACAGCTTCTCCCAGTTCAGCAACACGCGGTCAGCGTCGTTTTTTTTCGTCAGTCGCATTAACCGCTCTACGTTACAGTGACGTTTGCCTGGCAAGCGTTACAACCGGCGTGCCAAGTGGCGGGCGGCGCATACAAAGGGGTTGTGCGGCCGCTGGCACTATAGGGTGGGATGTTTTAGGACAGTGGCGGGGCAAAAGCTGCACACCAATTTGCGCCGCCGGTTTGAGTTGGATGGAGTGCGGTGAGGCATTGTTTTGCCGTGGGCTTGCTGCTACGCTCGCGCGTCTTTTTATCACGAACCATTGCAGAAAGGTAAACCCCTGGGTACGCACACATCCTTGCGTGCGGCTGGGCGGCAGACCGGCTGAGGCTAGTTACCTGCCGGACTCGTTGCGTCTGGCGCCAGGCCGCACACAAGGATGTGTGCGCACCCAGGCTCTTCGATGACCGAAACCGAAGCACTCCCCCTGACTCCCGCCCAGCCGTTCAGCGACTGGCTGGCGCAAAAGTTGGCGCGCGTCACTTCGACGGGCGAGTTGATTCCCGAAATTGACGGCTTGCGCTTCCTGGCCATCGCGTCGGTGCTGCTGCATCACACGATGTCCATCTATCTGCGCGAGAGCGGGCGCAGCGTTGTCGAAGTCCATTCGCAAACGGCCTGGGCGGCGGCGAATTCGCAATCGTGGCTGGTGCCGGTGGCCTATAGCGGTCATTTCGGCGTCAACCTTTTCTTTGCCATCAGCGGTTTCATTCTGGCCCTGCCCTTTGCCAAACGCAGCTTTGAAAACCGGCCCGCGCCGGATATGAAGAACTACTACCTGCGCCGCCTCACGCGTATCGAACCGCCTTATGCCATCTGTCTGGTGATCTTCTTTTTGTATCAATGGCAAGTGCGGCACTTCGATCCGGTCGAATTGTTGCCGCATTTGCTGGCGAGTTTGTGCTACGCGCACGGCTTGCTTTACGGCGCGCACAGCACGATCAACAGCGTGGCCTGGTCGCTGGAGATCGAGATTCAGTTTTATCTGCTGGTGCCGCTGCTGGTGAAAGTCTTCAAGCTGAGCAATGCCGCGTTCCGGCGCGGCCTGCTGCTGGCACTGATCGCGGGCGGCGGCTGGCTCTCGCAACACGTGATTTACCCATCCGGTGTGCAGCCCTTGATTCTTTCGCTGGCGAACTTCGCGCACTATTTCCTGGTCGGCTTTCTGCTGGCCGACCTTTATTTGAATGACTGGTTCGCTGAAAAGCGCCGCACAGTGTTCGGCGATTTGCTGACGCTGGCCGCGGGCGCGGGCATCGTCGCGGTGCTCAATTCATACGGCCAGTTTTACTACGCGCTGCCCTTGCTGGTGCTGGCGCTTTTCCTGGGCTGCTTCCTCGGCAAGCTGTCCAACGGCTTCATCCGCCAACGCTGGATCGTGATCGTCGGCGGGATGTGCTACACGTTTTATCTTTATCACGTGCCGATTGTGTCGGCGCTGTTATCGAAAACCGCTGTGCTGATGACGGCTGGCCAGCCGTTGTGGTTGGACTTCCTGTTGCAAGGCCTGCTGGTTTGCCCGCTGGTCTTCATCCTGTGCAGTTGGTGGTTCGTCGTGACCGAAAAGCCGTTTATGCGCTGGAGCCTGTCCACCACCGCGAAGCCCAAACCGGTCTGATTTGTAGCGTCTCAATAATTCGGGGCGCAAGCGGCGTGTCAGTAGCCCGACCGTAAGGAAGGGCTTGATTGCGGATGCCAGCCCTTCCTTACGGTC
>JANOWX010000767.1:0-4490 GCA_031418175.1 Acidobacteriota bacterium
GGCGCTGGCCCGCAGGCGGATGTGGCCGCTGTCATCGAACAGGCGCGCAAAGCGCCTTCTGATTTCGACGCTCAAATGAAAGCCGGCACCCTGTTCACGCAAATCAAGCGTTTCGATCAGGCGCTGGAGTTTTACGGAAAAGCCCGGCAAATCAAACCGAAAGAGCACACCGTGCTGGTCGCGCTGGGCAATACCAATTTTGATTTGCAGCGTTATCCCGTAGCCGAGCGCTGGTACAAAGAGGCGCTCAAACTCAAACCCGAAGACGTAGACGCACGCACCGATTTGGGCTTGAGTTTTTATTTGCGCGAGCCCAAGGAATTGGACAAGGCGATTGCCGAGTACCGCACCTCGCTGGGTTACAACCCGCGCCACGAACATTCGCTGCAAAACCTGATCACGGCGCTGTTGGCGAAAGGCGACAAGGCGGCGGTGCAGCCGTACTTGCAACAACTCGAACAGGTCAATCCGAATAATCAAGCGTTGGCGCAGTTTCGGGCGCAACTGAACTAAGCTGGCGCTGCATCGCTTCGTGCCCGCCCCGCAGTAAATCCCGTATGGCAAGTCTCAGAATCGTTCAACCAGATCAGCGCAGTTATGTCTATCGTATCAGCCTGAACGAAGTCGCGTTGGGGCGCGAACTGGACAATCAACTCGTGTTAACTGACGACGCGCGCGTCTCGCGCCGCCACGCCAAATTGTGCAAGCGCGAGGGCGAGTTCGTGATCGTTGATTTAGGCAGCGGCAACGGCACTTACGTCAATGATCGCCGGATTCCCGCCCAAACCGAAGTTGCCTTAAACGACGGCGATGTGCTGCGCCTTGGCGCCTACCAGATTACTTTTGTGGGCGCCGTCAAACTAAAAACCGAAATCGTCGGCGATGGTTTCCGGCAGGTAGCAGCCAAAGTGCCCAGTGATGTCATTAGCGCTTCGCCCTTGGCCCTGGCTTCCGATTCGCAGGATGTGCCGGCGCTGCTGTACCGGCGCGAGTTAGAGAAGAAGGGCCGCATTCTCAAACTCTTTTATGAACTCAGCAGCAAACTCAGCTCAGTCTTTCAGCTCGATGAAGTTTATGGGAAAGTTCTCGACATCCTGTTTGAAGTGACGCCCGCCTCACGCGCCTTTATTTACCGGCGGATCGTCAACCCTGAAAACGGCCAGGAGCGCTTCGATCAAGTGGCGGTGCGCCTGCGCTCGGGCAGCCAGGAAAAGGCCGTTGACAGCAAGCCCCTGCCGATCAGCAAATCGGTGTTTGCCAAGGTCGCCAACGAACGCGTCTCGGTCTTGCTGGACGATACCGTGCGCACCTTTACTTCGGAAAGCATCGTTATCAATCAGATTCATTCCGTGATGGCCGCGCCGATTTCGGGCGAAGACGGGCTGCTCGGCATCATTTACGCCGACCGGCAGGATGATGAAGAGGCCTTCACGCCCGACGATCTGGATTTGCTGAATGCGGTGGCGGTGCAAACCGGCATCGCCATCAGCACGGTGCTCAATCACGAAAACCTGCAACGCGAATTGCAGACGCGCGCGCGGCTGGAGCGCTTTCTGCCGCAGCCCGCGGTCGAAGAAATTCTGCGCTCGCCGGACAAGGTCAAACTCGGCGGCACACGGCAAATGGTGACGGCGTTTTTTGCCGACGTGCGCGGGTTCACGACGCTGACTGAAGGCAGCGACCCCGAAATGATCGTCACCTTGCTCAATCGCTACTTTTCGCTGGCCAGCGAGATCGTGTTCAAACACCGCGGCACGCTCGATAAGTTTCTCGGTGATGGCTTGATGGCATTGTTTGGCGCACCGTATGAAAGCGAGCAACAGGCGACGCAGGCCGTCCGCGCTGCCATTGAACTGCAACGTTCGATGGCGGCCTTTAATACCGCCTTGCAACGCGATGGCTTGCCTACGGTGGCGGTTGGCATCGGCATCAACACGGGGCTGGCGGTGGTGGGCTACGTCGGTTCCGAAACGCGCTTTGATTACACGGCCATCGGCGATGCGGTGAATATCGCCGCCCGCTTGGAAAGTCAGGCCCAACCCGGCCAGATCATCGTCAGCGAACATACCCTGAAATTGATGGACAAAGGCTTTACGCATCGGCCCCTCGGCACGACCAAGCTTAAGGGCAAGCTGATTGATTTGCGCCTGGCAGAGATTGTTTGGGATAACGAGGACGAGGTTTAGAAAATTCTTTCGGCCAAACCAGGCCCCTGGGCCTCTAATGCCGCGTTGCTGAGAGATTTCGCAAGTGCAAGTAGCGCAGTGATTGTGTCGGCAAGCCGGTTCTAAGGCGAACCAAGCAAGTGTAGGACGGACTTTAGTCTGTCCTACAGCAAAGGACAGACTAAAGTCCGTCCTACCTATACCTGACTTGTTTCACTCGCCACATCACGGCACATCGCAAAGCACAATAATGAAAGTTAGCGGCAGACGGCTGCCCTAAACTCTCTATCCGTTCATTTCTGCCAATTCTGTAGGAGGAAATTATGCCAAAGAGAAGCGCGATGAAACTGTTCGGCGCGCAAAGGATCAAGCGGCTGCTGGCCCTGGCCTTTGTTGCGGCCCTCGCAGTCACCGGTTTCGCAGTGACCTTCACTTCGCTCGCGGCTAACACTGCTGACCCGCAAGGTGACGGCGAAACCCGCAAGGTCAGCAAGACCGATTGCGCTTTCCTGCGCGACCCCGAAGGGATCAAAGGCGCCGCTGCACGCCATCGTGAAGAAGTCGCGCGCGCGACCGAATATCTGGGCCGCACGCTGGCCGAAACCAGCAGCGAGTTGGTCCTCGTACCGCCGCAAGACATCCCCCGCAAGAATTTCATAGACAACATCCTCTTTGACCGCATGGGCCGCGACAACATCCAATCCGCGCCCATTTGCACGGATGAAGAGTTTGTGCGCCGCGCTTATCTGGACCTGACCGGCCGCATCCCCGCCGCCACAAACGTGACCAATTTCCTCGCCGACAAGAACGCCAACAAACGCGACGCGCTGGTGGACAGCCTGATCGGCACGCCCGAATTCGTGGACAAGTGGACGATGTTCTTCGGCGATCTGTTCCAGAACAACGCGCGTTCGGTGAATATTCAGCGTTACACCGGCGGGCGCGACGCCTACCACAAATTCATCAAGGATTCGCTGACCGCCAACAAACGCTACGACTTGTTGGCGCGCGAGATGATCGCGGCCACCGGCGACAATTTCGTGGACGGTCAGGTCAATTTCATCGTCGGCGGCGTGGTGCCGATGGGGCCGCCGCAAGATTCGATGGACGGGCGCGCCGTGCATACGATGGGCATGTTCCTGGGCATCAGCGCGCTAGATTGCCTGCTCTGCCACGACGGCGCGGGCCATCTGGATCAGGTCAACCTCTGGGGCAAAGACCGCACGCGGATGGATGGCTGGGGGATGTCGGCCTTTTACGCGCGCGTCCGGCAGCAGCAGACGGTCATTTCACAGCAGCCCAACTACTTCAAGCGCACCGTCACGGAATTGCCCAACGGCGAATACATGCTCAACACCAATTCGGGCAATCGCCAAAACCGCGAACCGGTCAATGGCAGCAATCGCGTTGATCCGAAGTACATCCTGGGCGGCGGCGGCGTGAATGCGGGCGAAAATCGCCGTCAGGCGCTGGGCCGGCTGGTCACGGCTGACAAACAGTTCGCGCGCGCGGCGGTCAATTACATCTGGGAAAAGATCATGGTCGAAGCCCTGGTCTCGCCCTCCAACGCCTTCGATCCGGCGCGCCTCGACCCGGCGGCCAAGCTGCCCGAAGGCTGGACGCTGCAACCGCACAACGCCGAATTGCTCGACGCGCTCGCCAATGATTTCAGCAAGAACAACTACGACCTGCGCAAACTGATCGCCACCATCGTCAAGGCGAATGGCTATCAGCTTTCCGCGCAATACCCCGGCACGTGGAGCCTGGCGCTGGTGCCGTATTACGCGCGCAAGTTCGTCCGGCGCATGGATGCCGAAGAGATCCACGACGCCATCGTCAAGGCGACCGGCGTGACGGTCAGCTATCAATTGCGCGACACGCTCAACGATCCGACCGTCATCGTGAATTGGGCGATGCAACTGCCCGATACTTCGGAACCGCGCGGCAATGCGGTCGGCGCTTTCCTGAACAGCTTCATACGCGGCGACCGCGACGTAAAGCCGCGTTCGCAGGAACCGGCGATCATGCAGGCGCTCAACCTGATGAATCATCAATTCGTGATGACGCGTATCCATCAGGCTAACGCCGGCTCGCTGGTCAGCAAGCTGTTGGCCGACGCCGCGCTGACGCCCACGCAAATCGTGACGCAGTTGTATCTGAGCACGCTCGCGCGCAACCCAACGACGGATGAGTTGAATAAGCTGACGTCGGTGTTCTCATCGAATACGCGGCGCGATGCGACCGAAGCGATTCAGTGGGCGCTGCTCAACAAGATTGATTTCATTTTTAACTACTAGGCTGAAGATTGGTACAGTACCGCGCGCG
>JANOWX010000768.1:0-2792 GCA_031418175.1 Acidobacteriota bacterium
GCCGCCATCGAACGCGCGCTGCCGGCCAGCGCGTTCAAGTAATAGACGTTATAGCCGTGCGCCGCGACGACCGGGTGATAGCCTTCGGGGATCAGCACAAGTTCGCCGTCGCGCACCGTCAGCGTCGCATCTATCTGGTGACCGGGGCGCCGATCCCGCGTGTAGACCTTCTGAATCGCGTAACCTTCCGGCTTGTCAATTTTGTAGTAGTAGACCTCTTCCAAATCCACCTCGGCGGGCGGGTTGTGCACGTCGTGTTTGTGCGGCGGATAGCTCGACCAGTTGCCGCCGGGCGTGTAAACCTCGACGACCAGCAAGCGTTGGGCAGGGAATTCAGGCTTGATGATGTGATTGATCTGCCGCGTAGCGTTTGCGCCGCCGCGCACCTCGACTTCGATCTGGTCGGGCGTGATGAGCCGCGCCGGAAAGCGCTCTTCGGCGCGGCAATAGCAAAATGCCAAGTCGCAATCGGTCTCAGCCGTGATGGTGAATTCGGTGTGGATAGGCAAATACAGCGCCGTCGGCATGCCGCTGAAAACATTCGCGCGGCTGCCAATGTGCGGCCACGAACCGGCGGACGATTCGACCGAGCAACTGCCGCCCAGCAAAACCAGGCCGAGTTCATTCGCGCCGGTATTGCCCGGATACGCTTCGCCACGCGCCAGCTTGCGTGCGCGGAAGGTCAGATACTCAAACCCGGTCTGGTCGGGCGTGACATTCAGCGTTTCGCCGGAAGGGCCATTGAGCGTTGCAGGTCGAACGAGTAAGTCAGGCATCGCGCTACTCCTGCGGTGGTTAGATGTTTGTGTTGTGAGCGGTCCCGCGCATTCGAAACTTCAATGGGGAAGCTGACGGCACGCTAACGCAGGTCTGAAAGGCTGTCAATTCGCTGCCGCGCCGCACGGCTCAAGCCGGAAAATACGCATCCGCCGCCGCACTGCTTTCCAGCCGCAACCGCCCTTCGGCCACGGCGAAATCGAGATGCGCGACCGTTTCAGAAACAGCCAGGAAGCGGTTGATGTCCCTGACGTGCGGGAACAACTGCTTCGACATTTCCCAAGCGGAGGTGCCCGTAGTGGGCACAAGGCCGATGACTTTGGTTTGACGCTGTTGCGTGTGGCGCACGAGGCCGTGGAAATACTCTTCGTAATCGGTCACATCGCCGCCGTGCGCTGTGCGGATCAGCGTCGGCGCAAGCGTGCGGATGCGCGCCAGCGAAACCAGATATTCGCCCAGCGCAGGGAAACGCCGCGCGGGATCAAGCGGGTCGGCATTGAGCACCGGATTGGGCGTGATGTTTTTGAGAATCGTATCGCCCGCGATCAGCAAGCGGTTGCTCTCGCGCAGCAAACAGCAACTGCCCGGCGTGTGTCCCGGCGTATGCACGACGCGCAACGCCCCGCTGGCAAAGCTGAATTCGTGTTCGTCGCGAAACGCCACGACATCCGGCACGGCGTCGGCGAACTGATGAATCAATTCGTAGCGCCCCGCGATGTGTTCCAAGTCTTCCGCCGGAACGCCCGTGCGCCGAAGCAAGTCGCGGTTGACGCGCGTCTGACGATGTTCGCTGATGTTGTGGAACTCCCATTCGTGCACATGCACGCGCGCGCCGGATTCCTGCTGCAACACGCCCGCCAATCCGCAATGATCTTCGTGCGTGTGGGTGAGGATGACGCGCTGGATGTCAGCGAGCTTGAAACCCAAGGGGCGCAACTGTTCGCGCAAGGCGGCCAGCGCTTCCGGCGTTTTGGGGCCGGTGTCAATCAGCGTGAGCGGGTCATCAACGACCAGGTAAATGTTGATGGGGCCGACAGGGAAGGGCGTGGGGATGGTGAGTTGTTCGATGCGCATGGTTAGGGGAGTTATTGGCTGTCGGGCTTTTCCGGCAGTTCGGGCGGCGGCAGACCGCGTTGCATACGTAGAATGAGGTTTTCGATTTGCAAGCGGAAGCTCTCGCGGTCAGCCAATTGCTGCACATGCCACTGCGCACGCTCGCGTGTGTGTTCCTCTTTCAACCGTGCGAGCTCTTCTTTGAGGCGCGCAATCTCAACGGCTTGCTGTTGTTTCTGAAACTCCGTCTGCATTTCAAGTTTCAGTAAACGTTCGGACACTTGATTGAACCCCGCCGTCATCTCGCGGGCGAAGCGCGCTGACTCATCCAGCTTTTTGTCGTGGCTTTTGACCTGTTGCCGCAAATCGAACAAGTCCCGCGCCAAATCAATCAGCTTTCCCCACATAAGGCTGCTCCAGTTTGGCGTGCAACAAAGCCAAATTCTCGCGGGCTTTGCGTAAGTTCTCATCTACGCGTGCCATCATACGCTCGTGTTCGCCTTTGTCTTTTCTGGCTTTTGCCAGATAGTCATCCAGCAAGGCTTCAAACTCAGCGCGCTCCGCTTCGGTAATCGTCAAGGTGATCGAATCGTTCATGGTACTTCCTCCTTATTTCTGAAAACGGCGGCATACTAACAACCGCCCGCCAGCCGTTCAATAGCGTTTAATCCAACTGCCAGCCAACCAAAGTACGCCGCCGCGTGTAAAGCCGCACCGATTTATCGTGTTCGCCGGAAACCAATTGCGCGCCGTCGGGCGAAAACGCGAGCGACAGCACGGGCGCGGTGTGCGTACCGACTTCCGTCTCGCGGCGCAAGAAACCGGGCAGGTGACGCCGCCAACTCACATCCCAAAGTTTGATCGTTTTGTCGTCGCTGATGCTGGCGACCTGTTGGCTGTCGGGCGAATAAACAACTTGCCGGACGCGCGCTTTGTGCCGACCGAGCGAGCCTAGCGGACGC
>JANOWX010000769.1:0-1747 GCA_031418175.1 Acidobacteriota bacterium
CCGGCCCAGATGACCAGCGTGTCTTTCAACAGGCCGCGCGCTTTGAGGTCTTTGATCAAGCCGGTGATGGGCTTGTCCACTTCGCGCGCGTTTTTGGTGTGCAGGTTATAGAGGTCTTCGTGCTGATCCCATTTGTAACTGTGCGTGCATTGAATGTAGCGCACATCGCGTTCGGCCAGGCGGCGCGCCAGCAAACATTGCCAGCCGAAATCCGCCGTCAGCGGATCGTCCAGGCCGTAAAGCTTCTTGGTCGCTGCGGATTCCTTATCAACCTCAAAAGCTTCGGGCGCTTGCGATTGCATCTTGAAGGCCAGCTCGAAGGCCTGGATGCGTGTTTCCAATTGCGGGTCTTGTTTGTGCAAATCCTGATGGCGGCGGTTGATGGCTTGCAGCATCTCTAATTCGTAGCGCTGCTCGTCGCGGGACATGTGTTTGCTCAACAGGTATTCAATCGGTTCTTTCTGAATCTCTTCGACCTTCAAGCCCGAATTGCCAATCGCCGTGCCCTGAAATGCGCCGGGCAAAAAAGCCGACGACCAGCACTTCGCGCCGCCGTGCGAGAGCGCCGGTTTGATCGTGATGTAACCGGGCAGGTTTTGATTCTCTGTGCCCAGGCCATAAATCACCCACGACCCCATGCTGGGCCGCACAAAGGTCGAACTGCCGGTGAAGGTCTGCAACAAGGCCGCGCCGTGGTCTACGCCCTCGCCGACCATCGAGCGGATGATGCACAGATCGTCCACGACCGAACGCACGCCCGGCCACAGGTCGCTGACCGGAATGCCGCTCTGCCCGCCGGGTTTGAAATCCCAGAGCGGTTTCATCAACGGGCCGACCTTGCCGTCGGCAAAGGCCAGCGGGCGTTTGATCGGCAGCGGTTTGCCGTGGTCGCGGATCAGCCGTTCTTTGGGATCGAAGGAATCAATCGAAGACGGGCCGCCGTGCATAAACAGGAAAATCACGCGTTTGGCCTTGGGCGCGAAATGCGGCTGGCGCGGCGCGAGCGGATTGTCTGGCGCGGCGTACAGCCGATTCTCTTCGCCCAACATGGCGGTCAAGCCAAGCGAGCCGAAACCGAGGCCGGCGGCGCGCAGCCAGGAGCGGCGCGATTGCGGTTTTTCAATGCGGTTGTAAAGTGTGCTGATCCCAGCGAGGTCTTTCAGATGATTCATAGTTAAATCCCAAACTGCCGAAAATGATGATTGGCGTGCAAATAGCCCCAACGCAGCCACTCCGTCTCGCTCATTGCGCCGAACACCGGATGCGAGGCGAACTGGAAATCACGCTGGGCGGTAGTGAAGCGCCGAATGATCTCCGCCAGCCGTTGCCGGTCACGCTCGAATTCGACCGGCGGAGTGCCGCCGATTTCCTGATCTGCCGTCAGGCCGGTTTTGAAGCCTTTGGCCCACGGCAACGGGGTGTCCAGCGCAATCCACTTCACCACAGTACGTGAAAGGAAATTGTCGCGCGCCTCGGCATCACGCTCGCCCATCGCAATCTGATATGAATCGCTCAGATGACAGAGCATCTGGTGCGGCGTCATCTTGCCCCATTGGCGCGGGCTGTCGGGACGCAGCTTGGTCAAGCGCGTCAGGATTTCGGTCAAATCTGCGGGGTTATTCAGATTTTTCAGCGGCATACGATGTTCTCAGTGCGCTAAATCGAAACAAGCAAGATTGGTACACTCAGCCTACTTGAGCGCGTCAAGTGCAGGCGTTTAGAGTTCAAGCTTTAGCTTGTCCGGGCG
>JANOWX010000770.1:0-2033 GCA_031418175.1 Acidobacteriota bacterium
CTTCCCCAGACTTCCCCAGACTTTCCTGGACTTCTTTAGCGTCCGGTTTCGATCTGTTGTTTCAACGCGATGGCGTCGCGGTTTTGCGGTTCGATCTGCACGGCTTGGCGCGCGTGGGTGAGCGCCAGCGCGCGGTCGTTGCGCGTCAGGAAAAGCCGGCCCAAGGCCAAATGTCCGGCGAGGTGGCGCGGGTTCCAATAGACGGCGGATTGATAGGAACTGACGGCCTTATCCAATTCGTTGCGCCGTTGCAGCACGGCGCCGAGCAGGTAATGTCCTTCGGCGTTGGTGGCTTCGACGGTGAGCAGGCGCTGCAATTCGAGGACTGCTTCGGCGTCGTTGCGGGCTTCGATCAATTGGCGCACGCGGTCTAGGCCTGCGGCGGGCGTTGCGACCGGCGTGGCGGCATTGGCAGGGGCTCCCGTAGTCATGGGCGTCTGTGGATTGCTGGTCGAGGCCGCCGCAGCCTTGCCAGTGTTGGCGCGTTGCCGTTCGAGCCTGATGAATTGCGGGCGATTGAATTCGGTCTTTAGGCGCAACGGCGCGGGAATCTTGTCGGGCGCCACGGCCCAGCGCGCGTAATTCGGAAAGTTGCGTTTGGCCTGGTCGTCAATTTTGCCGGCTTCGGCTGTGTTGCCGCTGGCTTCCAGTGATTTGGCCCAGAGAAACAAGGTTTCGCCATCGTTCGGATTATGCTCAGCCGCGAGTTTCAATTGCTGCGCCGCTTCGGCAAAACTGCCGGCCTTCCACAACGCATAGCCTAGATTGAAACGATAGAGCGCCTCAGCGGGGCTGACGACCACCGCCCGGCGCAGCCAATTAATTCCTTTGGTTTGCTCACCTTGCAACAGCCAAAAGGCGCCCGCGTTATTCAAGGCCTCGGGCAGCGGCAGCGCTTCAGCCAGCCGTTCAAACGCGGCGGCGGCTTCGAGCGTGTTGCCGCTCTGGTGCGCGGCCAGGCCCAGATAAAACTGGCTCTCGAAATAGTGCGGATCGGCGCCCGCTAGTTGGCGCAACTGTTCGCTGGCATCCACAAAGGCGCGTTGCCGGTAAAAATGCATGCCCAGTTCGTAATGCGCCTGGGCATAGCGACTGCCGCCCTGCGCCGATTCTTGCAAGGCGCGGCGCAACAGCATCTCGCGGACTTTGGCGTCCTGCGTTTGAATGCCTTTGACATAGCTTTCATAGGCGCGCGGCGGCACGGTTTTGGCAGCGCTGATTAGCTGGTCTTTTGAGATGCCAGCCGTGCGGTTGCGTTCATTGAGCACGTTCCAGGCCAATTCGCCCTGCATCGCCTGCAAATCGCTCAAGAGGCCGCTGCGCGTGAAAACCTTGTTGCCGACTAGGCGGCCTGAACTGACTTCGATCAACCGTGCCGTGATGGCGATGGAGATGCTGCCGTTTTCGCCGCCGATGTCGTAGGTGCCGACCAGCGCGAGATTGGCTTGGGCGGTTTCGGCGACACGAATGACGGCGGCGCGCGTCAACAAATCGCTGGCCCGCAGCCCCAGCTTTTCATAGACCAGATTGCGTTCGGCGGGATCGAGCACCTGCATTTGCGCATTGTCCAGCAACTCGGCATAGAGCACGACGAAGCTTTCGCCGACCCAGTTGTATGCGGCGCGCCCGGACACGTTTTCAAACGGCAGCGTCAACAAAACATCGGCGGCGCGGCTGGTGCCAGCCAGCGCCAGTACGGTTGCCAGACAAAACACGAAGGTACGGAAAGATTGCATTACAGCCATTGCACTACTTCCAAAATTGAGGCACTACGGGAAAGTTTGTGGGTGTGTCCGCTGCTGCGCGGCTCTGCCGCCTGATGTGCGGAAGGTCTGTGACCTTCCGCAGGCGTTTCCTCACGCTTCCAGGCTACGCCCAGGCTGTTGGGGCGTAGCCCCGGAAGAAAAAGGGCGGGCGTTACCGGAAGGTCACAGACCTTCCGCACATCTGGCGGCGGAGCCGCAAAACCTTTCTTCCAAACCCACACAAATTCCAGTAGTGCCAAAATTGAAAAGCCGTCCACTCTGTTGCTG
>JANOWX010000771.1:0-8367 GCA_031418175.1 Acidobacteriota bacterium
AGATGAAGGAAAGCCGGTAATCGCAATGTCTCTGCGTTTTGATAACATCGGCTCGTTTTGGTTCACCTTATTACACGAGTTCATGCACATAAAACACAAGGATGCCTTCTCGCTGGACTTAGATATTGAAAGTAGCATAAAAACGACACAAGATGAGTGCGAACGAAGAGCCAATGCAGAGGCAGCCGAATGTCTTGTCCCGCAGCACGAGATTGATTCATTCATAAAGCGTGTCGCGCCGTTTTATTCAGAAGTCCGCATCAACAATCTAGCCACACGGTTAAACATTCATCCCGGCATAATTGTTGGTCAACTACAACGCCGGGAAGAAATTGGATATGGCAGTCATCGGAAGCTAATGGCGAAGATTCGAGAACTAGCGACACAGACAGCTTTCACCGACGGATGGGGACACCCGACACCAAAAGTACAAATAGAGAGGTAGTTTATGGCAAGAAGTTTAGGAGTCCAATTACTGGACATAGTTGAAGAGTACATGCAAGAACACGGTGTTACAGAAATTGATCTTGATGCTGTGTCGAAGTGGGCGTGTGAGACTGGTAGGTATCAACGTCACACGATAAACATCGAGAAGCAGTGCAAGAACGAAATGGCACGCGCACTTCGTCAGACCAGACACGTTGACCCGCAAAACAGAGAAGTGCGAACGAAGCATGCGGTAACGATCAAATACAAAGATGAACAAATGGTGCTATGGATTGACATTCGGACGGCTAAGCCAAATACCATGCGGAGGTCGTTTACGCAGAACCGAGAAAGAATTGTCAATGACGTTAGGCGGCATAGCACAGACGTAGACTCCTACAATGACAACAATCTGTATGGAGCCAGCATCCCGCTTTACGATTACGATTTTAACATTGACCTTGTAGAATCTAAGATGTCGGGAACTTATAACGACAGCGACGATGATGGCAGGGATGATGTAGAGTAGGCTAGTTGTCTTCATAGCCCCAACGTTTCTTGGCGGCTTTTGAGGCAATCGCTTTTCGTTTCCTGGCAGGCAGCTTTTTTGCGCGAGCCTTACCACCCGCTGAGCCTTTAAGCTTGGCCGGTTTTGGCTCAGGATCAATCTTTTCGAGCAGAAATTGCATCCCGCGAAAAGCGGCTACGTTCGGATCATTGGTTGGTTTGCTTGAACGTCTAGGCATAGGCAGACTATAGCACGGCTGGCGGAAGGCGGGCAGCGGAAAAGAAATATCAGCAACACAACTTTAGACCACTACCCAATTTCCCAATGCCGCCCCCTTCCCGCTCACTCCGGGCGCATTTCAAGGGCCGAAGACGGAAGTTCTGTCAGCCAACGCCTTCGTGGTTAAGCTCAACGCTACCGGCAACGCCGTATACGCGGCAAGGCTAGGACCGATAGGGCCCGCTGATGAAGTCGCAACGGGCATCGCCATTGATGCGGCGGGGCATGCATACGTCACGGGAACTACTCATTCGCAGTTATATCCGACTACGCCCGGCGCGTTCAGGCGCACAGGGGTGAGCGACAATCCGCTTAACACCATCACCGGCGGGTTCGTCACCAAAGTCGCGCCTGACGGCAGAAGCCTGGTTTTCTCCACGTTATTGGGCGAGCCGAACGAACGCCCCAATCCCCATCCGAAAAGACCTTACGACATTGCCGTGGATGCCCTGGGCAATGCTTACATCGTGGGCGAAGGCCGCGCGCTTCCCGGTTTTGCTTTTGTCGAGAAACTCAACCCAACCGGGAGCGAGTTACTCTATTCCTATCAGTTTCCCTTTGGTCAGGGACAGGCGATTACCTTGGATGGCCAGGGCGGTGTTTATTTCACGGGACATGCCTGGGAAGGCTTCGTCACCACGCCGGGCGCCTACCGCCAGCAGTTTGACAATTCACCGTTTTTCAAACGCGGCGCTTTCCTGGCTAAGATTTCTGAAACCTCCACGAATGGCTTGCCGCTGCCGTTGTCGAGCGCGTCGCCTTCGCCAACCGTCACGCCCAGTCCGACGCCGACGGGCACGCCGCGTCCGTTGTTTACCGTTAGCGGGCGCATCACGTCGCTGACCGGTCAGCCCATTGCGGGTGCGAGCGTTTACCTGAACGCGCTGGTGCAACTCACTGATGCGAATGGCAATTACAGTTTCCCCAATCAGGCAAGCGGCTCTGAATACCTTCTCCACGCCGCGCAAAACGGCCTGAGCTACTTTCCTGAGAGCATTCGCTTCGCCAATCTAAACAGCAATCGCACGGCGAACCTGACGCAAATTCCGGTGACGTCCGGCGCGCTGCACACGTCGGCAGCGACGTATGACGGCAATGAACTCGCGCCTGGTTCGATCATTTCGGCCTTCGGCGTGAATCTGGCGGCGACCACACAAGTGGCGACGACCACACCGTTGCCGGCGACGCTCGCCGGGACGCGCGTGCTGGTGCTGGATCGGTACGGTGTCGAACGCGCCGCGCCGCTGTTTTTTGTTTCGCCCACGCAGATCAATTATCTGCTGCCGCCCGAAACCGCCGCCGAAGAGGGTGGCGACCAGGCGCTGGTGCGCATCATCAACAGCGCCAATCAAGTCTTTGCCGCGCGCTTTGAAGTCGCGCCCGTCGTGCCCGGCTTTTTCACCGCCGACGCCAGCGGACGCGGCCTGGTCGCGGCGGTCGCGTTGCGCGTCAGAGCGAACGGCACGCAAAGCTATGAACCCATCGCGCGCTGGGACGCCGTGCAAAGCCGCATGGTCGCCATCCCGCTCGACCTGGGCGCGGCCACGGCGAACGAGCAGGTCTTCCTGATTTGTTTCGGCACCGGCTTCCGCAGGCTCGCGGTCGGCAACACCACCGCCGCACAACTCGGCGGCATCACGACACCGGTTAGTTTCGCCGGGCCGCAAGGCAGTCTGGATGGCCTCGATCAACTCAACTTGCAAGTGCCGCGCAGCCTCGCCGGACGCGGCGAAGTGTCGCTGGCGTTCAGCGTGGACGGCAACAACGCCAACCCGGTCAAGGTCGTCATCAAGTAAAGGGCATCATGCAGCGTAACCTTTCCTCACAACTTGTGCGCCGCACAGTGAGACGACTCATCCCCTTGTCTCACTGCCTCTGGCTCGCGCTCATCACAATCAGTGTGCATGCGCAAAGCACTTCGGCGGTGCGGCTTGATTACGCGACGCTCTTTGGCGGCAAAGGCACCGACGTGATCGAAGACCTCGCGCTCGACGCGGCCGGCAACATCTACCTCACCGGCTGGACGACTGTGCCCGCCGACAGCCCCGCGCCCTTTCCGGTCACGCCCGGCGCGCTCACCGTTGACACGCGCTTTCAGGCCAACGAAGCGACCTTTGCCTTTGTCGTCAAACTCAATCCGGCGGGCACGCAAGTGATCTATGCCGCGCTCATCGGCGGCACGCAAGCCATCTTGCAAACCAGTCCGCGCAGCCCCGCGAATTACGTGCTCGCCAATCAGGGCAAGGCGCTCGCCGTGGATGCGCAAGGCAATGTGTATGTGACCGGCACGACGACCACGCTCAACTTCCCGACGACGAACGGCGCGTTGCAAACGCAAACGACCAACGTCAGTCCAACCGATGCGCCGCTCACCGAAAGCTTTGTCTGCAAGCTAAATCCGCAAGGCAGCGCGCTGGTTTATTCGACGTTGATTGGACGCGGCGCGACCGACAGCGCCGACCTTGCCAGCAACGCGCAAGGCGAAGTCTGGCTCACGGGCAATACGAGTTCGCGCCGCTTTCCCACGACCGCCAACGCCGTGCAGCAAACGCCGTTGAACAGCGGCGTCAGCGCCTTCATCGCGCAACTCAACGCGACGGGCACGGCCTTGCGCTATGCGACTTATCTTTCGAGCGGCAGCTTCGTTTCCGGCACAAGCCTCGCGCTGGATGCCAATGGCAATGCCTATGCGACGGGCGTGACGAACGGTTCCTGCATACAAAACAATGCGCCGCCAGTCGCCGCCTTTCCGACGACGCCCAATGCCTATCGCCGCGACACGGGCGCGGGTTGCGAGAATGGTTTGAGCGCGCCCTGGGTGTATGCCGCAAAATTCAGTGCGCAAGGGGCGCTCGTTTATTCAACGCTCATCGGTCACGGCGTTAGCAGCGCGCTCGCCGTTGATGCACAAGGCCAAGCCGTCATCACAGGCCGCACGCAGCGGCTGTATGATTTCCCTGTGACCGCCGGAGCCTTGCAAACACAGGTGCGCGGCGCGCTTTCGACTTACGCCGCCTTCGTCACGAAACTCAACGCCGACGGCAGCACCTTGCGCTATTCGACCTTTCTCAACGGCGCGGCGGGTGAGTTCAATCCGGCGCTGGCGCTGGATGGGGCAGGGAATGCTTACGTGACGGGCGAGGTTGGCGCGCCGACCTTCGCCACCACGCAAAGCGACAGCGCCTTTCGGTTCACGCGCGGGGCCTATGCGTTGAAATTGAATGCGAACGGCAATGCATTGGGTTATGCCGTAGTCTTTGGCGGCACGCCGGGCTTTGGGCCGGGGCCAAGTTTCGCGCGCGGCATCGCGTTGGACGCGGCGGGCCAGGCGGTGGTGGCGGGCGCGGCGTTCGCAACGGATTTCCCGGTCACGCCGAATGCGCTGCAACCGCAACGCGCCGACGATGACCCACAACGTTGCGACGGTTTCATCGTCCGGCTCAGCGAACCGCGCGCGGTCGCCAACGTCTCGGCAGCCAGTTACAACGGCGCAACGCTCGCCGCCGGTTCGATCATCGCGGTCTTTGGTGAAGCGTTGGCAGCAACGACCCGCGCCGCCGCGCAAACGCCGTTGCCGGTGACGCTGGCCGATACTTCAGTCATCGTCAAAGACAGTGCCAATGTCGAATGCGCCGCGCCGCTGTTTTTCGTTTCGCCCACACAGATCAATTATCTGTTGCCCGCCGGCACGGCGAACGGAACGGCGACGGTGAACATCCACCACAACGGCGCAGTGGTGGCCGCCGCGCAGGTTGAAATCGCCAGCGTCGCGCCGGGCGTGTTCAGCGCTGATGCCAGTGGACGCGGGCTTGCCGCCGCCGTCGCCTTGCGCATTACGGCCACGGGCGCGCAACGTTACGAAGCGCTGGCGCAATACGACGCCGCGCAAAACCGCATGCTGCCCGTGCCGCTGGCGCTCGGCGCTGCCGATGAACAAGTCTTCTTGTTGTTGTTCGGCACCGGCTGGCGCAGCAACAGCGCCCTCGCCCAAGTCACCGCCACGATCGGCGGCGTCGCCGGCGAAGTTACCTATGCCGGCCCGCAAGGCGATTTGGCCGGGCTTGATCAAATCAATGTGCGCCTGCCGCGCGCGCTGAGCGGGCGCGGCGAAGTCGAGATTGCTTTGACCGTACAAGGCAAAGCGGCGAACGCGGTGAAGGTTTGGATCAAATGACCAACGCGCAACGACAACCCGACGACGCGCCCGCGCACGAACAGCTTTTCAGCGAACGCTATGACCGGCTGTTGCGCTGGGCCTTGCACCTGACGGGCAACGACCGCGCTGCCGCTGAAGACCTGTTGCACGACGCCTACATTCAATTCACGTTGTTGCGTCCGGCGCTGGCCGAGATTCGCCAACTCGATAATTACCTGTTTGGCGTGTTGCGCATCCTGCGCGTCTCGCAATTGCGCCGCGCCGCGCGCTGGCCGCATCAACCGTTCAACATCGTCGAATACGATTCGGCGCAACTCGGGTTGCGCCTGAGCGATCCGCGCCGCGCGCAGCAGATTCACGACGAATTGCGCGCCGTGTGCCGTTACGCCTGCGCGCGCAAAGACAGTTCCAAAGCGGGCAGCGTGCTGCTGCTGCGTTTTTTTCATGGTTACTATCCCAGCGAGATCGTGCAGTTGTTGCGCGCGTCCCGCAAAGTCGTAGACGCGCGGCTGCTCGCCGCGAAGTCAAGCTCTATTGCGAAGCCCCCGAACGCCTGACATTTCTGACTGCACCGGCGCTCAACGACCCTGCACGCAACCAGAGGAACACGACCGTGTCCAAGCACATTCCGGCTTTGGCCGCCCCAACCACTGAAGACCTGCTGCACAGTTTGCAGCAGGAAATTTTTGCCGCACGCCCCGGCGCATGTTTCGCGCCCGCCGCCTTGCGCGCGCTTTATCAAAGCCCGTCCACCGAAGGGTTGACAGCGTTGACCACGGGGCAACTCAGCCATTTGGTGAGTTGCCCGACGTGTCTCGACGCCGCCAACGCCTTGCTCGAATTGCCGCCGCTCGCGGCGCGCCATCCGCACGATGCGCTGGGCATGGATACGCGCAACCGCGTCCAGCAAAAAGATGATGATGACGATGATGATGATGACAACGCTGACGGCAATGGCCATGCCAACCTGACGCGCACAGCCGAAGCTGACGCGCGCGAAACCTTTGAGCATCGCCCGCGCGAATTGCGCATCGCGCTCAACGGCGTGCTGCAAAGTTCGCAAATGATCAACGCCACTTTCAACAAACAAATGCTCGTGTTGAGTGTGGGGCAGGATAATATCCTGCCCCACACTCAACCGGCCACCCTCGCTCAAACTCGCTATGCGGCGGAATTCGCCGAATCCGCCAGTTTCATCCAAGTCTTTAGCGAACAAGGCTTGCGGCTTGCGCTGATGGCCTTGCCGCCCTCACTCATGCCGTGCGAACAAACCATCGCGCTCAGCGACGACCGTACGCTCACGCTCTCACTCGCAAGGGACAGCGCGTCTGACGTGACCTTCAGCGTTTGTTATCACGATCCGTTGTTTGAGCCTGAACTGGATGAAGCAGCGGCTACGCCCTTGCACGCCGTTGGCGTAGCGCCCGCCGCCTCCGCCAATTGGCTCGAACGATGGCGGGCCTTCTGGCCGCGCCCCGCGTGGGCCTTCGCCGCCTTGTGTTTGCTTGTGGCCGTGGCTGCGTTGCGTTTCTGGCCTACGGCAAAAACCACGGTGACGGCGGCGGAGTTGCTGCAAAAATCGCTCGCCGCCGAAAGCCAGTTGCACAGCGACCGCACCCTGGTCGTGCATCGCCGCTATAAACTCGAAGTGCGCGACGCCGCGACGCAACGCCTGCTCGCGCAACGTCAACTCGAACGCTGGAGCAACGCCGCGCAAACCGTTACGCACAAGCAGCCCGTTGACGCGCTCGCGCCCGGCGAACGCTGGTTGCTCGAACAATCGCTGGCGAACTTCGCCGCGCTCAGCGCCCAAGCCGCGCGCGCCCGTGTCGAAGAGCAAGCCGAAAACTTTGTGCTGCATTACGAATTTGCCGATACGCCCAGCGCCCCCGGCGTATGGCAAGCGGCAGTGCTGACGGTGGACAAAGCTTCATTGCGCGCCGTCGCGCAATCGTGGCGGGTGAGCGCGCCGCCGCAAATCTTACAATACGACTTGCGCGAAACGGCTTTCGAGCGCGTCGCCGCCGCGCAAGCGCCGCCGCAAGCATTCACCGCTGACGCTGACGTGCGCGTCACGCGCGCGCCCGCCACCGTACCGAACGCGCTGAATCAAAGCGACATTGCGCCGCAGCCCCGCGCGCCCGACGTTGATCTCGCCGCGCTCGAAATCGAAGTGCGCACCTTGCTCGATCAAGCCAACGCCAATCTGGGCGAACAGATCAGCGTCACGCGCACGCCCGACGGCAAGCTGGTCATCAACGCATTGGTCGAAACCGATGCGCGCAAAGCCGCGCTCACACAAGCGCTCGCGCCCTTGCGCAACCATCCGGCGGTCACGCTCAAACTGGCGACGTATGCAGAAACCACGCGCCAACAAAGCCGCGCGCCCAACGCCGCCACCGTCACGCAAATCGAAGCCGCCGCCGCGAGCTTTCAGGCGGAAGCGGAACTGCGCCGCTATTTCAGCGCGCAAGGCGTGAGCGCGGCGCAACTCGACGAACGCCTGACGCAATTCGCCAATCGTGCACAACGTCAGGCCGCGCAACCATTGCGCCACGCGCGCGCGCTCAATACGTTGGCCGCGCAATTTACCGCCGCCGAACTGGCCGCGCTCGCGCCCGCAGCCAAAGCCAAATGGCTGCGGCTCGTGCGCACGCACGCGCAAGCCGCGCAACGCGAAAGCGCCGCGCTGCGCGAATTGCTGCAACCGATCTTTGCCGCTGACAGCGGAAACAACGAAGGCAATTTGCCCGCCAATCTGGTAGACGATTTCAACGTGGCTGTTAAAGAGTTGCTCGCGCTCACCGCACAACACGATGATGTGATCAACGCGGCGTTTGCGGCTTCCACCAACGAAGCGGCAACGGCAGCGCTCAAAGCAAAAAGTTTCTGGCAATCGTTGCGGCGGGCTGAGGCGCTGGCCGCGCGAATCGCGCAACGCGAATGAAGCTGAAGTGGAAGCCGTGCTTACTTCGACGCGCAGCGTCTTTGGAGTGCG
>JANOWX010000772.1:0-2571 GCA_031418175.1 Acidobacteriota bacterium
AGAAGCTGTATATGCAATCGGTGCTGAAACAGAAGGCCGAGCCGCTCGTCCAAATCGGCGGGTTGATGAGTAAGAAAGAAGAAGGGATGGGCGCGGTGGCGGTGTCTGGCGATTAGATTCTCGATTCTCAGAAGTGACACCCGAAAATGTGGCTGCCAATGGCTGAAAGGCTGTTGGCAGCCATTATTATTTGGGATTGCGTTGCTGTAGCAGCGGCGCGATACTTTCGCCCGTCACACTAGGCAAGCAAGGAGCAAGTCTTATGAGCAACAACACCAACGGACAACTTGTGGTCAGCGAAGCAGGCGTCTTCGTGCCCAAACATTTATGGCAACAGATTGAACGCGCACTGACGGAGTCGAACCAGGCCGCGCTCGTTACGCCGCCCTCGGCACGGCCCCCCGACAACGCCGCGCCGCAAGACCGTTCGCGCGAGTTGTGCTGGATCAAGGCACATCGTCAGGATTACACCGGCCAATGGGTCGCGCTCGAGGGCGACCGGCTGCTCGGCCACGGCCCAACTAGCCGCGAAGTCATCGCCGCCGCGCGCCAGGCTGGCGTTGAATCGCCTTTCGTCATCAAGCTGGAAAATGCGCGGCCTGCCCCCTTGATTGACATCACGCGTGAGAAGCAGTGGTTGAAAGAACATCGGCACGAATACCTGAATCAGTGGGTGGCATTGGCTGGCGACCGGTTGATCAGCCACGGTTCGAATGCGCGCGAGGTTTCTGAAGCAGCGCGGGCTGCTGGCGTCGAAACCCCGTTCTTCACGCGCATTGAACCGGATGAAGAGTCGCCATTTGGAGGGTGGTGAGATGGCCTACACGCTGACCTTTGATATTTGCCACGAGTATGACGCTGGCGCGCCGGGCATCACTGTTCCGGTGGTGTTGAAGAGCGGCTCGCTCAGCCGCTTGGTGGAAACCAAATTGGACTCCGGTTCCAGCTACTGCATTTTCCGGCGTGGCATTGGCGAAGGACTCGGCTTCCAGATCGAAAGCGGAATGCCGCAACGGATTTCCACTGCCACCGGCTCCTTTCTCACTTATGGGCACGAAGTGGCGCTCTTGGCATTTGGCTTTCAACTCGACGTGATGGTCTTCTTTGCCGCAGATGACTGGTTCAACCGCGATGTGCTTGGCCGCTATGGCTGGTTGCAACAGTTGCGGCTCGGTCTCGTAGATTACGAAGGCAAGCTGTATCTCTCGCGCTACGACACGCCATAGCTCAGCCGCCCTGCTTCGGCTAAAGCCGTACCGCTCGCCTGATATTTCGCGCACAAGCTACGTCATTTTGTGTTGCAGACGCTTCCCGCGCCTGCATAAGCCCAACCGTACACGTTTCAGCCGCTTCATACCACGTATAAGACACTTCGTGCAGTGCATCAGACGCTTCAAACAACGCAGCAGGCGCTTCGTGCAGTGCATCAGGCGCTCCGTACGCCGTTCAAGTCGCTCCATACACTGCTCAGACCGCAATCCGCCGCGCCCAACTCGCTCCGTACCGTCAAATATCCCCTTGTTTTCCGCCAACGGGCGAGTAAAACCCGTCGCGTTCCCAGAATGCAAGCCCCAAGTTCTCTGTGACAGCAGTTTACTCGTAGCGTGCGCAGCGCAAACCCGGTCCCGACCCCAACCGCAGCGTTGCCCGCGTTCGTAGAGTCAGTTTTCGGCCACCCATCAATCAACCACATCCAGCAAAGGAGCAGTACCCCAAGGAGAAGTATCATGGATAGCATCCCCACCAAACGTTATGAGATGTTGCGACGCACGCGCGATTTCGGTGTTGCGCAAACCGCCGCCTTCCCCGAGGGCAGCTTCGGCAAGGAACTCTTTGCCACGGTCGCCCAGGTCGTAGCGGAATTGGACGCCCACAGCACCAGTCAATCCTCCGGCATCGGCGCGGCCCAGAGCATTGCCGCCACCAAGTCCGGCGTCCGCGAAGATTTGCGCGAAATGATCCTGGCGATCAACCACACGGCGCGCGTGCTGGCCTTTGAAATGCCGGGTCTGGAGAACCAATTCCGGCTGCCGCGCGGCACGAACGACCAAGCCCTGCCAGAGCGCCGCGCGCGCCTTCGCCGCCGATGCCGCGCCGCTCAAGGCCGCCTTCCTGAAACACGAAATGCCGGCGGATTTCATCGAACGGCTCACCCAACTCATCGCCAGCTTTGAAAAGGTCTCGACCGAAAAAGCCAGCGCCGTCGGCGCGCACGTCACGGCCAAAATCGCCCCAAGATCGTTATGGATGAAACCGTCGCCCGTGGCCTGCAAGCCGTCCGGCAACTCGACGTCGTCATCCGCAACAAGTTCAACGGCGACCCCGGCGTACTGGCGAACTGGACGCGCGCCAGCCACGTCGCTTATCGCATCCGCAACAACACGCCGGAGACGCCTCCGGCCAATCCCGACAAACCACCGACGCCCAATTCATAACCGGGCGTCGAACCAAACAGACGGGGTGGCGGAGTGAGAGGAAAAAGGGCTCACGACTTGGAAAGTTAGTGAGCTTTTGCCTTTGAATCCCACCGGCGGCAGCCGGTGGATCATTAAAGTCCAACCTAAACCGGAG
>JANOWX010000773.1:0-12690 GCA_031418175.1 Acidobacteriota bacterium
CAGCGAGCACACGACCATGGAGTTCAGGCATCAGCCTGTGTGCTAGTTTACAAACACAGGCTGAAGCCTCAACTCCATGCTCTTGTGCCTTGATTGTTCTAACGTTCGCGTAAGTCCTGCCTTCAAATCGCATCATCCGCCACTTCGATTTCCATCCGCAAGAGCGCGGAACTCAGCGTCTTGCCCTGCGGATCGGTCTTGAGCGAAACCGTCCCGCCGCCACCCAGGCTCTCGTGCAGCAAGAAATTCAACGCGTGCAGATTGGGCAGTTCGTAGCGTTCGACCGCGCCTTGGCAGATGCCGGCGAAATGCTGTTTGACGCGTGCGGCGGTGACCTCGGCGGCCAGCAGCGGGTAATACTCCGGTTTGCGCGCGATCAAACCGATGTTGGCGGTGTCGCCTTTGTCGCCGGAACGGGCGTGGGCGATTTGTAGCAGTTGGATTTTCATAGCCGTTATTTCACCTGAAAAGTTTAGCTCTAGCCAATGCAGTCGTTGGTGGCGATGAAGGCCCGTTAGCCCCGCATCCACCACTCTTTTCGTCCACTTGTCATTTCTTGATCCCGTCAATCCCGAATAAATCCTGTCTCACCAGTCGGGTTCAGACCGCTGCATCTGCCGAAGCTGAGCGCAAAAATGCCAGCGTCTCTTCCTGCTTGGCTTTCGTCCACGCCGTCGCCGGATCGCTGCCGCGCGCCGACCACAGGAACGCCGCCGGATAGCCTTTGGCGGCGACATTCGCCAAGCGGTGTTGGATCGTTTGCTGCAAGCCCTGCCGCTTCAGCTCCGGCCAATCGCGTTCGATGGCCGAGGCGAATTCGCCGATGAAGCAGGGGTATTCTGGCGCATAGCTATGCTCTGGCAGCTTGCGTTTGTTTTGCGCGTAGTAGTGAAACTGGTGCAGCGTCACGCCCAGGCCGGGCGAATCCCACTCGGCCAGCGTCTCGTGATGCGCAAAGCCGATGGTCGAACGAAACGCGCCGCGTGCGTTAATGCGCCGCACGCCCTCGGCAATGAAATCGCGCATGATCTCTTGCGGCACAGTCTGTTTGTCAGCGGGCGGGATTTGCGACGGCGCCAGGTTGCGCGCACTTGTGCACCACTCCGGCTCGTTGATTAATTCCCAGGCATAAATTGTGTCTCTGTATTGCGCCGAAAGCTCCAGCAGCGGTTCCAGCATGCGGTCAAAGAAGGCTTCGCGTTTAGCCGTATCAATCACAATGTCGGCGCGGCCCTGTTTGACGACGGGCGTGTTGGCGACCGCTTCACCCGGAAAGCTCCAATGAAAATCGAGCAGTACGGGTACGAACTTCAGCTTCAGGTCGGCGCAGGTTTCCAGCACGAAGACGAAATCCTCGAACAACTGCTGATGAAACGGATGCTCGGCGGGCAGGACTTCGGCGCGCCAGCGCTGATTCACCAACTGCGGCGCGTCCGGCCCGAAGCCGTAATTCGTCCCATCAGCCAGCACGAACCAGCGCACCGCGAATATGCCCATTGAAGCGAACTGCAACAAATCCGCGACGATGTCCTGGCGTTGCCGCGCGCGCCATTCAGCCACCGGCTTGCCGCCCGTCCAGCCTGGCGGCGGGTCGCCGAAATCCCAGCCGTAATTGATCCAAGGGTAGTTGATGCCAACGAGAAGTGATGTGTTCATACCTGCTCCGGCCAGAGAACCGTTCCGTCGTAAAGATACACAGGCAGTTGCAACCGCTCGAATTCCGCTTGGAACTCCGCCAGCACCGCTGCCGCGTCTTGCGGATGCAAGACCAGCGCGGTGAGCTTGTCCACTGCCACACGTTCGCGCACATAAACTTCATCGCGGCAGAGCACGACCCATTTTTCGCCCAGGTCTGCTTGGGTAATCACGGGCAGGGCTGGGTCTATGAAAACCGTAAACCGGCCCGGTGTGGAAATTGTGTAAATTGCCGATTGATCGCCAAAACGATGCAGAAAGACCAGCCGGTCATAGGCCTCGGCCAAGCCTTCGGCCATAATGTTGAGATCGGAGGTGACCGAGCCATCCGCGCAAACCCCCGGTGCCACCAGCCCATGACGCAGGATGCCGGCGAGCCGGTCGGTCGGCGCCTGTGATTTCCACGAATAGCGGGCGGTGTTGTGGAACAGGTCGCCCCGTTGCCATAAGCGCCGGAGTTTGTTGTGCGTGTTGGTTGCCGAATTCATTGGTGTTCTCCAAATGCGTAAACCAGCGATGGCACTGCCACGGTCAAGTAGGACGCGCTTAAAAGGCGCGCCGGTAAGAATCGTGCAAAGGTTTGAGATCCAGGATCGTGACAAGCTGTTGCGCGTCGTCAATTTCATAAACCACGCGATACTCCCCAACACGCAGATGGCAAGCGTCACGGCCAACCATTTGAAGCCCTCCGCGTGGTCGCGGCTCCCGGACTAACTGCACAACTGCAGCGCGCACGCGCTCGTAAGCGCCACTCGGCAACCGGCTGAGTTTATCCAGCGCGCGGTCGAGCAGGGAAACCCGATAGGTCATTGCCGCCTGCTTTCGATTTCCTGGAGGGCTTGCTCGAGTGGGATAGCCCGCTCGCCGGAAGTTTTAGCTGCATCATAAGCGCGGATGCATTCGAGTTCTTCCGCTTCTTCGAGCAACTTCCGATACGCTTCAATATCAAGCAAGACGGCAACGCGCGCGCCTGCTTCATCCACTACAAAACGTTCCTGTGTTTTCGACATAAATCGTTACCTCTGCCTTGATTGTAATATCGGCTGAATTCAGCCTTCCACATTCAACTCGTTAATCAGCCGGTGCAAATACTGGCGGCTGATCTTCAACCGGTGGGCCGCTTCAGACCGCGAGTTATTGCATTCGCGCAGCGCCTGCCGCACCAGATCGCGTTTGAGCGATTGAATCGCCGTCTCGAACGAAAGGTCGGGCGGCAGCGCGCCGTTGATGAGCGCGACGCCAATTGAAGGCTGCGTGGACGCGATGGGCACGATGGTGCCGCTGCCCGACGGCGTAGCCGACGTGACGGGCGTGGCGCTTGATTCGGCCAGCACTTTGTTGGGCAGCGCGGTTTCGTCCAGCACGGGCGCGGTGCTGATGACGACGGCGCGTTCGATCACGTTTTCCAGTTCGCGGATGTTGCCGGGCCAGCGGTAATTTTGCAGCCGGTTCAAAAACGCGGGCGTGAAGCTGGGCGTATTGCGGCCGTGTTTGCGCGCGGCCTTGCTGGCGAAATGATTTGCCAGAATCGGCACGTCGTCAGGGCGTTCGCGCAACGGCGGCAATTCCAGGTTGACGATGTTGAGGCGGTAATACAGATCGGCGCGGAACTGGCCGTTCTCGACCATCTCTTCCAGATTGCGATTGGTAGCGGCGATCACGCGGATGTCAACGGTCAGCAGCTCCTTGCCACCCAGGCGCTCGAACTGGCGCTCTTGCAGCACGCGCAGCAGCTTGACCTGCATCGCCGGCGTGAGTTCGCCGATTTCATCCAAAAACAGCGTGCCGCCGTCGGCGAGTTCAAAGCGGCCCTGCCGCCGCGTTTGCGCGCCGGTGTAAGCGCCTTTCTCGTGGCCGAAAAGTTCCGATTCGATCAGCGATTCAGGCAGGGCGGCGATGTTGCAAGCGATGAATGGCTTGGTCGCGCGCGGGCTGGTGTTGTGTATGAAGCGCGCCAGGACTTCCTTGCCGGTGCCCGATTCGCCGGTGATCAGCACGGTCGCGTTGGTGTCAGAGACGGCGTGCGCCTGATCCAGAATGCGCGTGAGCGCCGGGCTGGAACCGACGACATCGTGTTTGCTGCGCTCAGCGTTGCGCAGCGCCAGATAATCCTGATGCAGCCGCGAGTAATTGGCGGCGCGGCGCACGATGAATTCGACCTGCTCGACGTTAAACGGCTTTTGAAAGAAGTCGAACGCGCCATTCTGAATGACGACCTTGATGGCGGTCTCTTGTTCGTCGTCGCCCGAAATCACGATGACCGGAATCGCCGAATTGAGACGGCGCACGGCTTCGAGCACGCCCAGGCCTTCGCTGATGTCCTGCTCGTTGGGCGGCATGTGCAGGTCGGTCAGCACGACGTCCACGGGGGCGCGTTCGAGCAGTTGCACTGCCTGGGCGCGCGAGGCGGCTTGCAGCACGTTGTATTGCTCTTCCAAGGCCCAGTAAAGCTGTTTGCGAATCGCTTCCTGATCGTCAATGACGAGGATGGTTTGTTTGAGTGGGTCGGACATTTTGGGTCGGTAGCCAGTCTTCGGTAGTCAGTGTGTCACTCAGAATGTTGAGCAATTGAGACCGCTACGAGCGGTCAATCGCAGGATAGCGCGAGTGCGTGCCCCAGACAAAGTGAAAGTAGAGTTGATGAAAAGTGTGTGGCATTGCTGAGACCTCCTTTACTGATGAGCTTTGCTGACTGTAACTGCTCAGCCCATGCAAGCGCGCGCGCGCTGACGGCACGCCCGCACTGCTTCCTGGTTCCTGAGTCGTGACGACTGGTCTCTGCTAGCGGTTTGCCGTACCACATAGCGTGTCAGACTCATTCTACGCGTGATGTTCCTGCAAGCTGACCACGCTCAGCTTCTCCTGCCGCAACGCCGCAATCGCGCTGACCGCCGCGTTCGCCCCCGTCAAGGTCGTAAAGGTGACCACGTTGTATTGCATCGCCGCGCGCCGGATCGAGCGTTCGTCATAGAACGAGGCGCGGCCCAGCGGGGTGTTGACGATCAGGTCAATCTCGTCGCTCTTGATCAAATCCACCACGTTCGGGCGGCCCTCATTGACCTTGAAGACGCGTTCGGCGGTGACGCCCGCGTGCTCCAATTCGCGGGCCGTGCCGCGTGTGGCGACGATGCGAAAGCCGAGTTCCTGTAAGCGCTTCGCCACGCGCACGGCATTCTTTTTGTCGCTGTCGTTGACGCTGATGAAGGCTGTGCCTTCCAACGGCAGCCGCGCGCCCGCGCCCAATTGCGATTTGGCGAAGGCGGCGCCGAAGCCCGCAGCCATGCCCATCACTTCGCCGGTCGAACGCATCTCGGGGCCGAGCAGCGGGTCAACGCCGGGGAATTTAACGAAGGGAAACACCGGGCCTTTGATGAAGAAACCTTCCACCGCCAATTCGTCGGGCAGGTTGAACTCGCTCAGCTTGCGCCCGGTCATCAAGCGCGCGGCGATCTTGGCCAGCGGCACGCCCGTGGCTTTCGAGACGAACGGCACGGTACGCGAGGCGCGCGGATTGACTTCGAGCACGTAGACAATGTCGTCCTTGATGGCGAATTGGATGTTCATCAGCCCGACGACGTTCAGCGCCTTGGCCAGCGTGCGCGTGTACTTGCGCATTTTGTCGAGGTGTTCGGGCTTGACCATATACGGCGGCAACACGCTGGACGAATCGCCGGAGTGTATGCCGGCCTCTTCGATGTGTTCCTGAATGCCCGCGATCACGCAGCTTCCACCATCGTTGGCGCCATCGGCCAGCGCGTCCACGTCCACTTCAAAGGCGTCTTCCAAAAAGCGATCAACCAGCACGGGCTTTTCAGGCGAAGCTTCGACGGCGGTCTTCATGTAAGTTTCGAGGCTGGCGTCGTCATAGACGATCATCATCGCGCGCCCGCCCAGCACGTAACTGGGCCGCACCAGCACCGGATAACCAATCGAAGCCGCGACACGTTTGGCCTCTTCGACGGTGACCGCCGTGCCGTTGACCGGCTGCGGAATGTTCAACTCGACTAGCAGCTTGCCAAAACGTTTGCGATCTTCGGCCAGGTCAATCGCGTCGGGCGAAGTGCCGATGATCGGCACGCCCGCGTGGTGCAAGCGCATCGCCAGGTTGAGCGGCGTCTGTCCGCCGAATTGCACGATCACGCCGACAGGCTTTTCCAATTCGACGATGTGCATCACGTCTTCAAAGGTGAGCGGCTCGAAATACAAACGATCCGAGGTGTCGTAATCGGTCGAGACGGTCTCTGGGTTGCAATTGACCATGATCGTTTCATAGCCGTCCTCTTTCAGCGCAAAGGCCGCGTGGCAACAGCAATAATCGAACTCAATGCCTTGCCCGATGCGGTTCGGGCCGGAGCCCAGAATCATGATTTTCTTCCTGTCCGTCGGCGCGGCCTCGCACTCGCTTTCGTAGGTCGAATACATGTACGGCGTGAACGATTCAAACTCAGCGCCGCAGGTGTCCACGCGTTTGTAAACCGGGATGATGCCTTGCGCCTTGCGCCGAGCGCTCACTTCGTCTTCGGTGGCGCCCAACAGGTCGGCGATGCGCGCGTCGGCAAAGCCCATGCGTTTGGCGCGCCGCAATAGATCGAATTGCAGCGAATTCAGGTCTTCCTCTTTTAGCTCGACCTGCATTTCGACGATCTGTTGCAACTGATTCAGGAACCAGGGATCAATGCCGGTCAGTTCGCGCAACTCCTCCAGCGTCCAGCCGCGCTCAAAGGCCGCGTGCAGGTAATGTATGCGCTCCGAATTCGGGATGATGAGTTTGCGCCGCAAGGTCTCGTCGTCTACGTGACCGACGTATGGCGAGCCGCGCCGTTCGAGCGAGCGCACGCCTTTCAGGAACGCTTCTTTGAAGGTGCGGCCAATCGCCATCGCCTCACCGACCGATTTCATCTGCGTGCCGAGTTGGTCTTCGACGCCGGGGAATTTCTCAAAGGCCCACTTGGGAATTTTGACTACGACGTAATCAATCGTCGGCTCGAACGAAGCGGGCGTTTTCTTGGTGATGTCGTTCTGAATCTCGTCCAGCGTGTAACCAATCGCCAGCTTGGCCGCGATTTTGGCAATCGGAAAACCCGTCGCCTTTGAGGCGAGCGCAGATGAGCGCGAGACGCGCGGATTCATCTCGATCACGCGCAAGCTGCCGTCGTGCGGGCTGACGGCGAATTGAATATTCGAGCCGCCGGTTTCGACGCCGACCTTGCGAATGATTTTGAGCGCGGCATCGCGCATCACCTGGTATTCGCGGTCGGTCAGCGTTTGCGTGGGGGCGACAGTGATCGAATCGCCGGTGTGCACGCCCATCGGATCGAAGTTCTCGATCGAACAAATGATGACGACGTTGTCGGCCAGGTCGCGCATCACTTCGAGTTCGTATTCCTTCCAACCGATGATGGATTCTTCGACGAGAACCTCGCTGATCGGGCTGGCGGTCAGGCCGCGCTCGGCGATCTCTTCGAACTCTTCGTAGTTATAGGCAATACCGCCGCCCGTGCCGCCCAGCGTGAAAGCGGGCCGCAGGATGATCGGGAAATCAATCACTTCGGCGGCGGCCTGCGCCTCTTCCATGTTGTGGCAGAAGCGCGCCTTCGGCATGACCAAACCGATCTCATCCATCGCCTGCTTAAACATAGACCGGTTTTCGGCAACCTTGATCGCATTGAGTTTCGCGCCAATCAATTCGACGTTGTACTTGTCCAGCACGCCGCTCTCAGCCAGTTTGACCGTCAGGTTCAGCGCGGTTTGCCCGCCCACCGTCGGCAACAGCGCATCGGGCCGCTCGCGTTCGATGATGGCGGTGACGGCCTCGACGGTCAGCGGTTCGATGTAAGTGCGGTCGGCCAATTCCGGGTCGGTCATAATCGTGGCCGGATTGGAATTGACCAGCACGACCTCGAAGCCTTCCTGCCGCAGCGCCTTGCACGCCTGGGTGCCGGAATAATCGAATTCGCAGGCTTGGCCGATGACGATGGGGCCGGAGCCGATGATGAGTATTTTGTGGATGTCGGTTCGTTTGGGCATTTATTCAGTTTGGGTCAGTAGCCCGACCATGTGGGAGGGCTTGATTGCGGTGCCAGCCCTATCACGGTCGGGCTACCGACACGAATTACAGCGGGTGAATTTAGAGTCAGAGTTGCTTGGCGGATTGCAGGCGTTCGACAAAAGCACGATGTGCGTCCGACGCCAGGCCGCGCTGCAACTCGGCCAACACCGCGGGCCAATCGCGTTTGAGCAACGCTGGGACAGCCAGCCGCAAGCCTGGGAAAACACGGCTTTCAATCACACCATCCGCATCCGGTTCGACGCGGACATAAGCGTTGTTTTCCAGCCGGAACCAATCCAGCGCCCGATTGCGTGTGCGCCAAATGATGTATTCCTGCGCGCCAAATTGACCGTAAAGGTCTTTCTTGTCGTGCAAATCGTAAGCTGCGCTGCTGGAGGCGACTTCCACCACGAGTTCCGGCGCGCCTTGCACATAATCATCTTTATCCTCGCGCGACTGGCCGCCGTATTCGGACAGGATACGCAGCGCGGCATCAGGTTGCGGTGTATTATCATCGTCCAGCCGTACCGAGCCGTTGTCACCGGATTCTGTGCCAGGCGTGGCGGCAGCGTATACAAACAACAGCCCGGACATAGCGCTATGCGGCACGCTATGACGTTTGTTTTTGACTGGCGAACCCACGTAAACCACCCCCTTGATCAACTCGGCTTTTTTCAATTGCGGCATGGCATCGTAACGCCGCTCGAATTCCGCGCGCGTCAACCGGTCGCCGTTTTCCAGTTCCGGCACGCCGTCTTCATCAGCTTCGTCAACTGCGCCAACTTCACCAATCGTGCTGAAAGCAAGCGGAAAGGTTTGCAACGGCAGACTGCTCACTTGTGATTCAGACATAGCAAGACTCCTTTCATTGGGCACGGCAAAAGTACCACACCGCTTGGGGAGCGCAAAACAAGCGGCTGATGCGCCCCATCTATCGCCATCATCAAACCCCGTGATGCCACTGGCTTCAATCGCGCGGCCAGTTGCCGTAAAGTGTACGCACATCAATTGACCAACCAGCACTGGCTGACAAACCAGCGCCGGGAACGCCAGAATCGGGAATGAATGATGAAAACACGATTGACACTGCTCTTGCTGCTCAGCGCAGCTTTCAATTGGACAAGCATGAATACCGAAGCAACCGCACCCGCCGCGCCCGCCGCTGGCGTCGCCCGCGCATTGGCGCGCGCCCGCGCGGCCACCATCTCTGACGTGCGCTATGCCTTGCGCTTTGAACTTGCGCCCGGCATAGCCGCCATCAAAGGCAGCGCCGAAATCCGCTTCCGCTGGAAACCCACGCCCGCGCCGGTGGTGCTCGACTTCCGCGACCTGGACGCCCACGGCCAACCTAGCGAAGGCAAAGTCAGCGCCCTCAAAATCAATGGCCGCGCGGTCAGCGACGCGCAACAGGTCAACGGCCATCTCGTGCTACTCGCGCGACATTTCAAAGCGGGCGAGAACCTCGTCGCGTTGCAATTTGAAACCGCCGCCGCGCCGGCCAACCGCCCGCTCATCCGCTATCAGGACAAGGATGACGGCAGCGAATACCTCTACACGCTGTTTGTGCCGATGGATGCGAGCCTGGCCTTTCCCTGTTTCGATCAGCCCGATTTGAAAGGGCGCTTTACGCTCGACATCAGCGCGCCTGAAAGTTGGACAGTCATCGCAAACGGCCTGGCCAGTGACGAACTCATCCGCCAACCTGAAGCTGGGCAGCGGCAACGGCACTTTGCTGAAACCGCGCCGATCAGCACCTACCTGTTCGCCTTTGCCGCCGGGCCGTTCAAGCGCCTCACCAGCAAGGTGGTTGACGGCGAGTTGATGCGGCTCTTCGTGCGGCAATCAAGGTTGCAACGGGCACAAGAAGAGTGGCCCGCGGTGGAACAACTCACGCGCGCCGGGATGCAACATTTCATCAACTTCTTCGGCCACAAATTCCCGTTCCCAAAATACGATCAAGTCCTGCTGCCCGGCTTTGCCTACGGCGGGATGGAGCACGCGGGCGCGACCTTTCTGCGCGAAGACGCCGTGCTCTTCCGCACGACGCCGACCAAAGGCGATCAACTGGGCCGCGCCTCGCTGATCCTGCACGAACTGGCGCACCAGTGGTTCGGCGATCTGGTGACGATGCGCTGGTTCGATGATCTGTGGTTGAAAGAGGGCTTTGCCAATTACATGGCCGGGCACGCCCTGGCAGCGCTCAAACCGCTCGGCTTCGATGAACGCGAGATGTGGAAGCGCTTTTATCAACGCCACAAACCGGACGCCTACGGCATAGATTCCACCAAAGGCACAACGCCGATTTATCAGGAAGTGCCCAACCTGAAAGACGCCAAATCGGCTTATGGTGCGATTGTTTATGAAAAAGCGCCCAGCCTGTTGCGCGCGCTCTCGTTCTTGATCGGCGCGGACAATTTCAAAGCGGGCGTGCAGTTGTTTTTGCGCGAACACGCCTACGGCAACGCCGAATGGAGCGATCTGATTCACGCCTTTGAACGTTCGTCAAAACAACCGCTCGCCAACTGGGCCGACGCTTGGGTCAAACAGCGCGGGATGCCGCAGGTCGAAACCGTTTGGAGTTGTGATGCACAAGGCAAGCTTGACCGCTTTGAATTGCGCCAACGCGACGTGCTCGACGAAGGCCACCGCTGGCCGATCAAAACGCAACTGTTGTTGGGTTACGCCGACGGCACGACCGAACGCCTGCCCGCGCAATTCGACTCCGCCACTGCGCCGGTCAAAACGGCTATCGGCAAACCCTGCCCGGCGTTTGTTTTCGGCAATGATGAAGATTACGGCTACGGCCGCTTTTTGCTCGACGCGCGCAGCCGGGCCGCCGTGGCCGCGCGCGTCGCCACAACCAAAGATTCGTTCTTGCGCACGCTGCTCTGGGGTGCGTTGTGGGAGTCTGTGCGCGAGGCCGAGATGCCGCCCGGCGAATATCTGCAACTTGTCTTGAATGCCTTGCCGGCGGAAAACGATGAAGACCTAACGGCCAGCCTGCTCAACCACGCGACGACGGCGTATCAATCCTATTTGCCTGACCAGACACGCGCAGTCATTGCGCCGCAATTCGAGGCGCTCTGTGCTGAGCGTATGCAACACGCCGCCGACTTGGGCCTACGCATCACCTGGTTCCGCGCCTTCCGCGCGCTTGCCACAACGCCAGCAGCGCGCCAGCAACTCAAAGCGCTGCTCGCGGGCAAACTCACACTGCCTGGCATCGAGATCAAACCATTGGATCGCTGGCGGCTGATTACGGCGTTGCTGGCGATGAAAGACGCAGACGCCGAAGCCTTGCTGGCCGCCGAAAAACAACGCGATGCCGGTGACGAAGGCCGCAAGCAGGCTTACCTGGCCGAAGCCGCGCGCGCCGAGGCTGCGACCAAGCAACGCTACTTTAACGATTACCTGCAAAATCCGGCGGTGGCCGAAGACTGGATCGAAGGCAGCCTGAATTCATTCAACAATTGGAATCAAAGCGCGTTGACCTTGCCCTTTTTGAAACCGGCGCTCGCCGCCTTGCCGCAGGTCAAACGCACGCGCAAAATTTTCTTCGGCCTGGCCTGGCTCAACGCCTTCATCGGCGGGCAACAGTCGCCGAATGCCCTGACGCAGGTGCAGGCGTTTTTGCGCACGACGAAGCTTGACCGCGATTTGGAATTGAAGGTGTTGGAAGTAATGGATGAGTTGGAACGGACGGTGCGGATTCGCGGGAAGTATCAGTAAGCCTAAAGAAGGTTCATCCGCATCAGTTGGCTTAGATCTGCCCTTCGGTCTCAAAAGCATTGGCAGCAAGCGGAAGGCCGATACGCATGAAATAGCGCGCAAAGGCTTGGGCCAAGTATTCGCGGTAAGGCGAACGCAAGCGCAAACGCGGGCCGGCAGCTTGCGCGACCGCCGCAATAACCGGTTTGGGCAAAACAAAGACGCGGTGAAAATCCACCACCGACCAGCCCAGTCGCGGAATCCCCGCGCGTTTATGCAGCAGCGACAAGCTGGGAATGTTGCCGGCGATCAAGGCCCGCCGGAATTGTTTGCTGCGCGCGAAGAGCTTGCCCTGCTGAACCAATTCGGCGGAGGCCACACGCCAATCCAACACTTGCGCCAGAATGACGTCTTGAATCTTGTCGTTGGACAGATCACAGCTTTGTGAAAGGATCACGAGGTCTTCGAGATAAACCTCGACTTCAACGGGCTGTCCCACGGGCATGGGCCATTGCTCAAAGCCGCGCACCCGCGTGACGGGACAGCCATTGAGCAAATCGCCCTGCCACAATTCGCCACCTTGCACGACCTCATACCAGTCTGCGTCAGGCGTCATCGGCACTGTCCTCCGCTCCGTTCAGTTCTGCCGAGGCTACTAACTCTGGCAAGCCCAAGTCTTGCCATTCCGCCGCAGAGAGGGCCAAGTCACGCCGCCCCGAGCGGATCACGCCCACCTTGCCCGCCAGACACAACACAGGTTCGCGCAAGTGGGTGAGGTATACCGGGTACTCAACTTCGCGCTCCACCGGTTCAACTAAGTCAGGCTCAAGCAATGCCGCCGATTTGGTTGTCATCTTGTTTTCCTCCCGCCGGGCAGCTTAGCACGACGATATTTCGGTTCAAACGACTTGTTGCCTCCAGTGCCAATTGCATAGACCGGTAAAGCTTCATTCCCACTGCCGACCATTACCACGCGCCCTTCCGTGCTCTCAGCTTGCTTGCACGGACCGCGTCTGTTCCAACAGTTTTTCCTGCAACCAGAGGTTGACGAGCGTCTCGGCCTCTACGCCTCGGCGTTGCGCGTGTTGTTCCAGCGTCGCCAGTAATTCGGCTTCGATGGGCACGGCGCAGGTGATTTGGAATTCGACATCCGGCGTCTGTGGGTCGTCGAAGTCGGTGAAATCGTGCGTGTCCCAGAATTCGCCCAGTTGTTCCAATGAGACGGGCGCGCCGGGCGC
>JANOWX010000774.1:0-1727 GCA_031418175.1 Acidobacteriota bacterium
CGTAAAGCCACGGGTTGGAAAATGCCCGCGAACGTTTTACTGTGTGCGCTGCTGACCGGAATCGCGCGCGCGATTACCACTGACCACATCTGACTCAACAACCTAGAAGGAGAGGACAATGAAACGCTTTACCCTGTTCACGCTCATCGCTTGCACCGTCATCGCGCTACTCAATAACGCCGCGCAGGCGCAATCCCCCGCGTCCGCCACGCTGACCGCCGAGGAACGCAAGGCCGCCGCCAAGTACCTGGAAGAGACACGCAAGAGCTTTCTCAAGTCCGTCAAAGGCTTGAGCGAGGCGCAATGGAAATTCAAAGCCGCGCCTGACAAATGGTCGGTCGCCGAAGTCGCCGAACACATCGCGGTCAGCGAAGAAACGATCTTTGACTTGGTGACCAACCAGTTCATGAAATCGCCCGCCGCCCCCGAAAAGAAAGAAGCGGCCAAAGGCAAAGAGAAACTCTTGCCCGGCATGCTCACCGACCGTTCGAGCAAGTTCCAGGCGCCCGAAATGCTCAAACCCACCAACCGCTGGGCCACGCAAGCCGAATTGGTCAAAGCCTTCAACGCCAGCCGCGACAAGACCGTCGCTTACGTGAAGACTTCGCCAGATGACCTGCGCAGCCATTTCGGCCCGCATCCGGTGCTCAAAGACCTCGATGCCTATCAATGGCTCTTCCTGATCAGCGGCCACAGCGCGCGCCACACCGCGCAGATCAATGAAGTCAAAGCCGATCCGAACTTCCCAAAGAAGTAGGCTGAAGACCGCCTCAATCAACAAGCGCATGGAGTTCAGCCTTCAGGCTGCTGGGCGCGCCGCGCGCCAGACAAGCTAAAGCTTGAACTCCATGCGCTTGCCTTACCTGTGCACTATCCCCAAATGACAAGTCGTGAGATCGAACAAGAACTCGCCTGGATGCGCACCCACATGCCGCGCACCCAACGCGCGCTGCAAACCTTGCCGGACTTATCCGGCGTGCGCCTCGCCTGTTGCGTGCATCTCGAAATCAAAATGATCCCGCTCTTTGAGGCGTTGTTGGAACGAGGAGCCAAGCTCTTTCTGACGACCTGCAATCCCACCACCGTGCGTGACGACACCGTGCAATGGCTGGTTGAACACGGCGCGGAAGCCAACGCCCGCTTCGGCATGTCTGCGACAGAATACGCAGCCGCGCTGCAAGACGCGCTCAATTGGCAACCTACGCACCTGCTCGAGATGGGCGCGGATTTGAGCGACGCGCTGCATCAACGCAACGACATTCAATCAGTCAAAGCCAGTTTAGAAGGCACCGGCTCCGGCATCAATCTTTTGCAAGGGCGCCTGCCAGCATTGGCGCTGCGTTATCCCGTCTTCAACTGCGACGATTTGCCGATCAAGGAAGGCGTGCATAACCGGCACATGGTTGGGCTGACGACTTGGACTGCGTTTTTTGACCGCACGCGATTGAGCTTGCACGAACGGCGCGTGCTGGTCATCGGCTACGGCTCGGTCGGACGTGGCGTTGCGGAAACGGCCCGCGCTTTTGGCGGCGCGGTCACCATCGCCGAACACGATCCGGCGCGCGCGCTCGAAGCGGCCTACGCGGGCTGGCACGTGCAAGCCTTGGATGAAGCTGTGGCCGAAGCCGTTGTCATCGTCACGGCCACCGGAGCGCGCGGTGTGCTGACAGCCGAACTTTTCACGCTACTGCACGAGGGCGCGTTCCTGCTCAACTTCGGCCATCACG
>JANOWX010000775.1:0-11795 GCA_031418175.1 Acidobacteriota bacterium
GGAGTTCAGGCTTCAGCCTGTGTTGGAGAACTCGAACACAGGCTGAAGCCTGAACTCCATGCTCTTGCTTTGCATAAGTCCTGCTTACTTATATAATTCACCCCGCTGCGGCAACAGCCAAGCCGCCAAAGCGCCGCTGCCGTTGCTGAAAAGCGGCCACCGCTTCCGCCAATTGCACGCGATCAAAATCCGGCCAGAGGCATGGGGTGAAATAGAGTTCGGCGTAGGCGCATTCCCATAACAAAAAATCACTCAAGCGTTGTTCACCGCTCGTCCGCACCAGCAAATCAACATCACGGGTCGGTTCATCCGCGTGCATCGCGTGCCCCAGCGCCGCAGCCAATTCAGATCTCGAATCAGGCGGACGGCCAGCACTGACGAGTTGCTTGACCGCCTGCAACAAAGTCTCGCGCGCCGAATAATCCAGCGCCACGCGCACGTGCAAGGTGCGTCCGTTGCAAGTCGCCTTTTCAGCGGCTTCGATCAATGCCACCAAATCGGAACCCAAGCGGTCACGCCGTCCAATCACGCTGATACGCACGCCATTGCGCACGCAATGCGCTGTCTCTTTGAGCAGATACAAGCGCAACAGCTTCATCAACGCGCCCACTTCGGGAGCCGGGCGTTGCCAGTTGTCGCAGGAAAAAGCGTAAAGCGTGAGCGCACTGATCCCCAACTCCGGCGCGGCTTCGATCACGCGCCGCACGGCGTCCGCTCCGGCTTTATGCCCAGCCGTGCGCGGCAAGCCGCGCCGCTGCGCCCAACGGCCATTTCCATCCATAATCAACGCCACGTGCAAGCCGCGCGCAGCGTCAGGTTGAAAACTACTTTTCAGCATTTAGCTCCACCTCAACCAACGTCCTCATCGTTGCCCACCCGCCCCAAGACAGTTGCCGCAACAACCAAGCCAGTAAAAACACCGAGCCATAGATGGCGAAATCCAGCAAGGCGACTTGCGCCATGTCCACCAAATGACCCAGCGGCGTAGCGCGATTCCACGCAAACGCCGTCGGTGACGGCAGCCCCAGCCGCACATACTGGTGCGCGAACGGCCAAAAAAGTTCGACGCCCACCGAATCGGTGAAGAGAAAATCCAACAGCGGATGCGTCGCCATCGCCGCGCTGAACAACAGCGCCGCGCGCATCTGCGGCACGCCCAGCACTGGCCCGCCACCGCGCACGCACAACGCTAGCAAGCACCCGCACAAACAGGCAAACCCCAGCGAATGGGTAAAGTCGTGATGCCAGCCGCGTCCGGCAAACGGCGCAAATGGTAGAAAGCCCAACAGGCAATCCAAATCAGGCGCCGCCCCTAACAACACGCCCAGCAAACAGATGCGCCAATCCGGCAACGCATTTCGTTTCAACGGAAACGCGGCGAGCACGGCCGCGCCCAACAATCCATGTCCAATCGGTGTTGGCATACTCTTCCTTTTCCTTTACCTCATTGATTCGCAACTCTGCCAGGCGCGCATCCGCGCCCAATTCCACGAGCGCCAGCCGGCATAGGCGAACTCCGCCTGCCGCTCGCGCAAGCGCTGCCGCACGATACGCTGATCGTCCTCCTTCAGCCCCGGCAAACCTTCGACCAAGGCCGGAATTGAATCAGCGCTCAGCGACGTCGTGTAGAGGGCATCGAATGGCAGCCCCGCGCGGGCGCGTTGCAAATTGACGCGCGCAATCAAGTCATCCGGGTTCAACACGTGCAGCGCCACAACGAGCGCCAGCCGCGCCACCACCGCGCCGAACGCAAAGCGTTCGCGCCGGCCCCGCAAGACCGTCAGCGCAAACCAGACGAACACCAGCGCCAGCCAAATCATGAAGGCCATCGTGTAAATCCGCAGTTCGGTCAAGCCGCAGCAGAGTTGATACAAACGCATGCGGTACATGGCCGACGCCATCATCACGAACAGCAACCCGATTTGCAGCCCAGCCAACAGGCGAAAGACGCGTTCGGCCCGCGGCTCGTCTTTGCGCAACAACCAATGCGCCCCCAGCAGCAAGGGCAAGACCAAGGCGGCGACCGTCACCAATTCAAAAAAGCCGCGCCGCGCATACATGGCATAGGCCGTCCCCGCGCCCGGTTTGAAATGTGCGGCGCCGAAAAACAGGTACTGAAACTGCACGCTCACAAAAGCCAGAAACAGCAGATTGAGCAAGCCCAGCGCTGTTCCGATTTCGACAATGCCGAGCGCGGGCGCGTATTTGGCGGCACTGGGCAACGCGCCCAACGCGGATTGCGGTTCAAGCGAGCGCAAGCATCCGCTCACCAGCCAGGCGATGCCGCCAATGGCGCAGGCGTGCCAACAGAGGCTGGCAAAATCCCATTGGAATAAACGCGTGACCAATGCTTCAAAGGCCGCATCCGCCAACACCAGCAGCAAGCCGAACACCAGCAGCAACGGCAACGCGAGCAAAACCCCGCGCGCCACTGCGCCCAACCGCCGCGACCAGTTGCCGCGCGGCAATTCGCGCCAGCCGATCTCTTTGAACAACAGTATCGGCGCACCTGCCAGGGCATTCCCAACCGTTTGCAAGGCCGCGCCAAAATACTCCGACACATCGGCCACCAGCAGCTTGCCCGCACGCGCGCGCAGGCCGAGCAAGATCAGCAAGACAGTCAGCGCCAACACATCCAACGCGCGCAGCACCGCCGAGGCGCGCCAGGCCAACCCAGCCGCAAAGACACAGGCCGAACCCAACAGACAAAGCTCCGCGCGGCTGAAGCCACGACCCGCGCGCCGCCGCCAAAGCACCAACGATCCGGTCGTCAGCAGCAACCAAAGCGGCAGATTGATCCCCCAGGGAACCGCGCGCAGCAGTAGGTCGCCGCTCACACCCGCGCCGCCAGCCAACGCCAGGATGCCCAGGCCCAGCCGGGTCTGCGCGCTCAGGCTTGAGCGCGGCGGCAACGCAGGCGCGGCCTCGGTCTTAGCGGGCATGCCGGCTGGCGTGAGTGCAGATTGATAGGCCTCTGGCGCAGGTTCCGACTCGGGCCGCAAGGCCGATTGATACGGCGCTTGCTGCCATTCATTTGCCGCGCTCACTTTCTGCTCCGGCGTTTGGTTAACCACAATCCCTCCTCGCTTCAATAGTGCGCTGCCTGGCAACTCATTACCTTTGGCAAACTACTTGCTTTCATAAAGTGACGACTCAATCGGTGTGCGCTGATTGTTCACGCAGCGGCAACGTCAACTCGGACGTAGCCTTGTGGCTGGGCTGGCCGGGGTCTGTTGTCGGTAAAGCCCCCGCAGGGCGGCGGCCAAAGCTGCTCAAGATCGTTTCCAACATCGGCAGCATTTGTCCGGCGCGGCGCGCGCGAATCACCCAATCCCACAGCGGCTCGAACTTCTTCCAGCCGCCGGCATAGGCGGCGTGGCGCAGACAACCGGCCCAATCCGGCTTCGTGCGCGCGCCTTGCCAGATCGCGCTCCAACGATAAAAGTCGCGGTAGGCCCGCCAGTAGCCCGCTTCCAATGCTTCCGGCGTGAGTTTTTGCGGACGAAAGACGACGTGGCGGGTGTCGTACTGCTCCCAGTCGTCGCAAGTCATACGCTCCTGCGCGCGCATACGCTGGTACAGCACCGTGCCGGGGTATGGCGTGAGAATGTGGAAGGTGGCGGTTTCGATGCCCTGCTCGATGGCCCAGTCCACCGTGCGCGCAAAGACTGTCTCGTCGTCCTCATCCATCCCGAACACAAAACTGCCGTTGATCATCACGCCTAAATCGTGCAGCCGATGAATTGCCGCGCTGTAATCGCGATTCAAGTTCTGATACTTGTGCTGCGCGCGCAGGTTCGTCGGATCGAGCGTCTCGAAGCCTACGAACAAACTGCGCAAGCCGCATTCAACAGCCTTCTCCAGCAGCTTCGGTTCAAGTACAGACTTCACCGTGCCAGCCGCTTGCCACAAGCGGCCCATCCCTTTCATCCCGTCAAACAGCGCGGCGGCAAAACGCGGATTGCCGAACAGATGATCGTCCAGGAAATACAAATGCCGCCCCGGCAGCCGCTCGATCTCGGCCAGCGCATCGTCCACCGTTTGCACATAAAACGATTTGCCGCCCTCGAAAAAAGCCTCCTTGTAGCAGAAGTCGCAGGTGTGCGGGCAACCGCGCGAGACGACGATTGAATTCGGCACCAGATATAACTGGCGTTTGATCAAATCGCGGCGCAGGCGCGGCAGCCCGATCAACGTGCGGAGTTGCGAGCGATAGCATTTAGCTGGCCGCTTGGCGCGCAAGTCCGCCAGGAATTGCGGCCAGATGTCTTCACCCGGTCCCAGAAAAATCGTGTCGGCATGCTGCGCCGCTTCTTCCGGCAATGAAGTCACGTGCAAGCCGCCCAAGCAGACATAGGCCCCACGGCTGCGGTAATGATCGGCCAGGGCATAAGCGCGCTTTGCCGATGTGATGTAAATCTGAATGACGACCAGATCGGGAGTGTCTTCCAATTCAAGTTGCTCGACGTGCTCATCCTGCAACACCACTTCATCGGCGTCGCTCAGATAACCGGCCAGTGTTGCCAGCCCCAACGGCGGAAACAACGAGTATTTGATGGGCCGCCAAAACGGGCTTTTCGCTTCGGTCAACGCCGGCAGAATCATTTTCACCTTCATCGCGTTTTTCCTTTTCTCTGGATCAAAGCATTTCACTAAATCGAAACATACAGAATTGGCACAGGTAGGACGGACTTTAGTCTGTCCGGCTGGAGTAGGACAGACTAAAGTCCGTCCTACTATTGCCTGTACTGATTTAGATAGAGCTTGCTGTGTTCAAAAGAACTTGGTTTGGCAAAGTACATTCGCCAAACAAAAGCCAGCACCTCAGGCGCTGGCTTTATCTGCATGCGATGCCTATGTTTTCCCGCCGCGCACAACGCGAAAACGCGGGCCGGATTGTCCCATCACCATCACCGACACACTGCGTAGGCGCGGGCAATCCAATTCGATAAAGAAGATGCGTTGCCAACGGCCCAGATTCATCAGGCCGTCAACCACGTTGACCGTTTCAGAGGCGCGCAGGAAGAGCGCGCGGCAATGCGAATGGCCGTTCGGTTGTTCATCGGGCTGCATGTTGACGGTGCGGATGCTGAAATCGTTGTGGCGGTAATCGTGTGTGAGCGGGGCAAAACGCTCTAACATATCCCGCATATCATCCAGCAATAAGGGCTCGTGTTCGTTAATGATGACGGCGGTCGTGGTGTGTTGGGTTTGGATGTTGACCCAACCATGCGTAACGCCGGAATCGGCGACGGCCTCGGCAATTTGCTCGGTGATGTCTATGAACTGAACCCCGCCTTCGGTCTCGAGCTGAAGCGTTTCGTGGTGTACGCGCATTACCGCATTGAGCGCTTCTTCGACCTGCACGGCTTGATACATACCTCTGCTCCTTTTTCAGATAAAAACAGTAAAAAATGCCTGGGCATTTCAGCAAACAGTCATTCAAACGGCGAACCAACTGGCGGGCCAAATAGTTTAATGACCGGGCCGGTCGACGCTAAACTCAACGCTCGCGGGCGGCGCGAATCAAGGCTTCCATATGATCCAGATAACGGCCCAGCGCACTGCGCCCGGCAGCCGCCAACTGATACTGAGTTTTGGGAATGCGGCCCTCGAAGGATTTGGTGCACGTGATGTACTCGGCATCTTCGAGCTTGCGCGTATGCACGCTGATATTGCCATCCGTCGTTTTGAGCAATTCCTTTAACTCGCTAAAGGTCAGACTGGGGTTGGCCGCCAGCGCGCTGACAATGCCCAAACGGACGCGTTCGTGAATGAGATTGTCCAGTTCAGGGGCCTTCTCGGCTATGCGCAGCGCTTGTTGCGCGCGCGCCGCCGCGCGGGCTTTGCTGGGCCCGGCGGGTTCGCCCCGCGCTTCAATTTTTTGAGCAGTTCGTCTAGCCACCATGCCTCCTTGCGATGATGATCCCAAAAACAATGTGCAGCCCGCCGAAACCCGCCGCCATAAACCAATTGCCATACACCGCCGGCGCGCCGAGCGCGAGCGTGCCCAGCACCATAAAACACAGACCCATCACCGGAACGATACGGACTGAAAACGCGCCGCCCGTGACCACGCCGGTGCCATAGAGCAACAGCCACAAACCTGGCAACGCGAAAAACGCGCGGGCGCGATAGAGCACAACCGAAAGCACAGCGCCCGCCAATAACGGCGGCAACAGGCTCAAGGCGAATTTGCGGCCCGGCCCCGACAACACCGTAGACTCGCCCGCGCGCGCCTTGCGCTGCATCGTCCAGCCGCCGACGGCCAACGCCAAGAGCGCCTCGATCAGCCAGGTCATCAACCACGCGCGCGGCGTGGGCTGCCGCAACGCCACAGCCGTTGCCAGCAATGCCGTCACGCCGATCACCACGCCGCCCCAACCCGGCACGGCGGTGAATGAAGTGGCGCGCTCCATCGTTTCGCGGATGAAGCGCAAGTTATCCATCGCGCGGCCATGTAAGCTGGGCAAACTGGGCGGCTGTGGCACAGGCGTTTCTTCGTTTGATGTGCGGAGCGGTTGCAGTGAACTCATAAACAAGCTGGATCATAGTTCGGGCTATGATTTTTGACAAGTACTTTTTGCAATAAAGTACAACTAAATCCAAAAAGCCACGCTCGCCCGGAGCGCGGCCAGAACTTCCCGTCAGAGGCGGCGTCCGCGCGAGGTCCCGATTTTTTGGCGGTAATCATCACCCTTGATTTCGATCACCTTGCACATCTCGTACAAGCGCGAACGCAAGCGCACGCCCACCCGATCCACCAGCGTCTCTTCCTGCAGCACCTGCCGATCCTGGTAATTCGAGGTGAAGAGCGTGATCTTTTTGTCGTTATAGCGGGTGTTGATGATTTGCGTCATCGTGTCGCGCACCCAATCGGTGGGCTTTGATGCGCCCAGCTCGTCGAGCACGAGCACTTCGGCCTCATAAATCGGCGAGAGCACTTTCATCTCGGAAGTCTGCGAGACAGCGTTATAGCTGTCCTGAATTTCTTTGAGCAGATCGCGGAAATCGTAAAAGAGGCATTGAATCCCTTTGCGCACCAACGCGCGCAAGGTGGCGACCGCCAGATGCGTTTTGCCTACGCCACAGGGCCCCAACAGCAGCAAGCCGAATTCCACGCCGGGGTATTCATCCACAAACTGCTTGGCGTCGCTGAGCGCCATGCGCTGCGAGCGGCTATTTTCCTCGAAGGGATTGCCCTGCGGATTGTAGTTGTCGAACGAACAAGCTTCATAACGCTTGGGGATGCGCGCGCGTTCGAGCAGTTCGTTGACCCGGCCGGTAATGCGGCAACGGCATTGCCGCACGCCTTTCCCCGCCACCAGTTCCCAACCGGTGGCGCTACAAAATTCGCAAACTTGCTGTGGTATTTTTCGTTGATTCGGCGACATAACCCACCCGCCCAAGGCAGCACGCAAGCGCGCGCCGCACTGCTCAGCCATTAACTGTAAAGCACCATTTTTCAGTTGGAGTGTTCCGCAAGAGGAAGTGGATTATAGGCAGCCAAAGCACATTGTCAAAACCATCCGAGCGCTTCGCCGGACAGCATTTTTATCTCACGCTTTTGCCTTTTGATTTTTGCAAAGAGTAGAATCGCGCAGGCGTTTTCCAGGCGTATTGCCAAACTGTTTTCGGTCTTTATCCAAAGGAACAGCGTTATGTTTTGTAACCGTCACACCCCTTGGCGCAGTCTCGTTTGTGTCATGCTCATACTGCTTGCGAGTTGCGCTGCCAATGCTCAAAAACAGCCGGTGACGCCAGTGGTCAAATCCAAGTCCGGGCCAGTGGCCTGCGACGGAGCATTGGATGTCGTGCCCAGCAAATCCGCGTCCTTTGCGCGCAAGCGACGTGTGCCGGGCAAAAAGTCCGCCCCCAAGACCGAACTCAAACCTGAGAACAAGTCATCCGTTTAATCAACTTCTGTCGTCCACATGAAATCTAAACAACCGCGCGCCCTGCAAACGGCGGGCTTCCAACCAGCCGAATTACTGTTTCTTTTCCTGCCGTTAATTGCCCTTACGCCGAATTTTTTTATCATCCCGGACTTGGGCTACCCCGGTTTGGCGACGCAGGAATTCGTCTTCGGCCTGACTGTCGTAGCGTTTGCGGCGGCCGGTTTAGCAAAGGCACTACAGCTTCAAGCCGGCCTGAAGTTGCAGCGCTCTCAATTGTTTTTGTTGGCCCCATTGCTGGCGTTCTGTTTGTGGCAATTGCTTTCGCTGGCCTGGACGCCCGATTGGAGCGAGGGGGTGCGGCAGCTTGCCATTTGGTTTGGCTTGGCGCTCTTTTTTGTGACTGCGCTTTGGGCCTTGGGCGAAAAATCCATCTGGCCGTTCTATGGCGCGATCTTGGCCGCGACGGCGTTGCTGCTCTGGTCACTGTTCTACGAATACGCCAAGTATGGCGCCGGGGGGATGCTGGGTATTTTCTTTAATCACGGCATCACGGCGGAATTGCTGGCGCTACTGTTGCCGGTTTTTCTGCTGACCTTTCTCTGCGAACGGCAGAACCGCTTTTTTGTCATCGCGGCCTTGCTGGCGGCGGGCGCCAGCGCGGCGGCCTTGATGCTGACGCTGCGGCGCGGGCCTTTGCTCGGCGTGGTGGTGGCGGGCTTGTGTATTGCAGTAGCGCTGCTCGGCAAGGCGCTTGTGGCGGCGGACAAGCGGCGCGTCTACGCCATCGTTGGGGCTGTGCTTTTGGTGGTTGTGCCGCTGAGCATCTACAAACGCGAGGCCCTGGTCGCGCGTTTGCGTGGCGCGACGCAATTGCAGACTGCGGTCAATACCCGCACTGTCGAACTGGGTTTGACCAGCCGCGCGGTGCATTGGCTGACCGCCTGGGAAATGGGCAAACGCAACGCGCTGCGCGGCGTGGGCGTGGGCGGGTACAGGGCACGTTACGGGGAATATAAAAAGTTCTTCGCCGAAAATCCCAGCTACGCGGCCGTTGCCGCAGCCGCGGAGACCGAAGATTACGACGAGATTCGCAGCCCCGGCACCCACAGCGAATACTTGCAAACATTCGCTGAAGTCGGGCTGGTCGGACTGTTCCTGTTTGCCGCATTTTGGCTGCAAGTCGGAAGGCAATTATGGCGGCGACGGCGCGCGCCCAGAGGGTATTTGGCGCTGGGGGCCTTGTTCAGCCTGGTGGCCTTTGCCGTCTGTTCAATCATGAGCGACTTCTCTTTCCGCTCGACACCCGGCGTATTGATGCTGAGTTGTGTGTTGGCCATCGGCTTTGCGGTGCGACCGGAAGAGGCAGAGAAAACGGAGGACGGCACGCTGCTGCCCAAGGCCTTGATCAGCGGCTTGGCCGCGCTGGCGTTGGTTGCCGCAATTGCCGTACTCGCGCGCAACTACAACGTCTATGCCAGTCAGCAATCTCAGAGCAGACTCGACTTCACGTTTGCGCTCAACAACGAGGCCGAGAATGAGCGCCTGGTGCGGCGTTACCGGCAGGTGCTCGACCTCGATCCCGCCAATGCCGGCGCACATCTGGGATACAGTCTGTTGCTTTTCCAAATGAAGCGTCCGAAGGAGAGCCTGCCACTCATCGAATACGCGTCTCAGCGCGGCTACAGCCGGCCATACAGTTTTGTGCTGCGCGCGTTTTGCCACGAGCAATTGGGCGACCTGACCAAGGCCGCGCAAATTTTGCAGGAATGTTTGGCCTCGTTTCCTAAATCTATCGTCGCGCGCGCGGCTTATGCCGAACTGTTGCGCAAACAAGGTCAGTTTGAGCAAGCCAAAGAACAACGTGAACGCTTGGAAAAGGTGGATGCAAAACTCGCTAAGAGTTGGGACCTGGCGCTCAGGCTGAAAGATGCGCCCGCCGCCGAAGCCGCCAGAGCGGGCGGGTTGTTCGCGCCGGGTGAATTGGAGCCGCAGTTGATGCGGGTGTTGGTACAAGCGCGGGCTTATCACTATCTAAAATAGAAAAAAGGCACGCAAGAATTCAGGGTTCATGGCGTGCCTCAAACTTCGTTCGTGTGCAAAAAATTCAAGCGCGTGAATTGAGCGCTTCCGGCACGGCCCGCGGTGGGCCGGCCCACTCTAGGCGCGGCACCGCGTCAGACCGTAGCAAGGCGGCAAACTGCTCGGCCAAGCGCGGCCAGTTATAAACCTGTTCGACTAAGGCGCGGCCAGCTTCGCCATAATGCGCGGCGGCCTTCGGATCAGCCAACAGCGCGTCAATAGCGTAGGCAAAACCCGTCACATCATCAGCAAAAGTAATCCAATCCTGCCCAATGCGCATCACCTCAGTCGTGCCTGTGCTGATGATCGGCTTGCGCAGTGCCGCATATTCAAACAGCTTGAGCGGGCACGAACCATCCGAGACGGCATCGTGTGTGAAGGGCAATAAGCAAATGTCCATCCCCGCCACATAATTCATGGCTTCCTGGTAAGGCACTGCGCCGGTCAACACGACATTGGTCAAGCCACGCTGTTGAACCTGCTGTTTGATCACTTTCCAGCGCCGCCCGCCGCCCACGAGCAAGAAGTTGATTTGCGGTAGACGGCGCGCAAGGTTCATCACCAGATCGAAATCCACCCAGTATTCAAACGCGCCGACGAAGCCGACTGTCGGGCCTAGGCCACGCGCGCGCCAGGCGCTGCCATCCGCATGGTCGAGTTCAGCCAGATCAGCGCCGTTCGGCAGCATCAGCACTTCTCGATGCATACGCTCAGCCAGCACGCTTGAGGCCACCGTCACGGTCTCAGCCTGTTTGAGCATGTGCTCCTGCGCCGAACGCGCGGCGGCAACGGCGCCGGCCCGCGCTAAGAAATGATGTTCGCCAGCCAGCATGGCCACCAAATCATCGGCCAGATCGAAATGCGTGCGGCACTCTTTCTGTTTCAACAGATTCACTTGCGGCAGGTTATAAACCAGCAACACGTCAATTTTTTCGCGCTCAATAAAGCGCCGCACTTGTCCCATCGAAGTCAGCGAGAGCAAGCCTTTCTTCAACAGTTTGGTGCGCGGGATCCAGGTCTTCCAGAAAGAACGCAGGGGCGCGGGCGCATACAACTCGCTCAACGTCAGGCCATCCGGCAACTCTTCAGTCGTCTTGCCAATGTCAGTCGAACTAATGTCGTCAAGCGCCATGGGCGGGGCCTTGAGCACGAAAACCTGGTGCCCCTGCCGGCAAAGTTGATTGAGTAGTTGGTGGTAGCGGCTGCGGTTCGCCGAACGCCAGCGCGCCAGATATGGGAAGAGGATTTTCATGGTCACTGTGTGGGGTAGTCTGTGTTTCAGTACTTACAACCGCTGACCTTTAGTCGGTCATTCGAGGGTATAATTCAGCGGCTGCCGGATTGTCTGTCTTTATTATCCGCTGCGCAACCTTCAGCGCCCGGCTTTTAACCAACCACGGCGGACAGTTGCGAGTCCTAAGCTATAAAGCCACATGCCAAAATAGCGGGGCGCGGCCAACAGATCCTGCAGGTAACGCGCGCGCTCATCAACCAGCGCGGCGCCACCCAAGTAATAAAATGCATCCAGCGCTAAACCGAACAAGGCCAAGCCGGTCAACCAAACACCTGCCGGCCCAAGTAACAAACCAACGAGCAAAAGCAAAACACGCAACCCCAGCAAGGCCGTTTTCGGCCGCAGAAACATAAGCCAGAGCAGGAACCATGCGCCTGGTCCGCCTTTGATCAGAGCTTGCAATGCCGTAGGCCAATAATCGCGCAAGACTTGCAACTGGCCTTGAAACCAGCGCGCCCGTTGCCGTGAGGCGCCTGCTATTTGGGGCGGCTTAGGGTCATAAACTTTTGCCTGCGGCACAAACA
>JANOWX010000776.1:0-9613 GCA_031418175.1 Acidobacteriota bacterium
TCGATCATCGGCAATATCCTGCTGGTGCTGGGGCTAAGCCTGTTGGCGGGCGGATTGAAATTTCGGCAGCAGAAATTCAATACGACGGCCGCACAACTCGGTGCAACGATGCTGGCGCTTTCGGCTGTTGGTTTGCTGTTACCGTCTGTCTTTCATCTGATCGTCCGCAACAACCCGGCGGCAAAAGAGCAGAACCTGAGTCTGGAAATCGCCATCGTGCTGTTCATCACCTACGTGTTGAGCTTGGTCTTCACCCTGAAAACACACTCACATTTGTATGTTGGCGAGTTGCACGCCGAAGAGGAAAAGGCTATCGGCACGCACGGCTGGAGCCAGATGCGCTCCATCACGACCTTACTGATTGCCACTGTGTTGGTGGCCGTAATGAGCGAATTCCTGGTCGGCGCGGTCGAGGCCACCTCAAAATCGCTGGGCCTGACCGAGGTTTTCGTCGGCGTGATCCTCGTCGCCATCATCGGCAACGCGGCAGAGCATTCGACCGCAGTTCTGATGGCGCTGAAAAACAAAATGGACTTGGCGCTCAATATCGCCATTGGTTCAAGCATGCAAGTGGCCTTGTTCGTCGCGCCCGTACTCGTCTTTGTCAGCTATGCCTTTGGCAAACCGATGAACCTGCACTTCTCGATCCTGGAGGTGGTGGCGGTGGTGGTCGCGGTCGCCGTGGTGGCGCTGATCGTGCAGGACGGCGAATCGAATTGGATGGAAGGTGTGCTGTTGTTGGCGGTGTACGTGATTTTGGGGCTGACCTTCTACTTTTTGCCGGAGATGGCAGGCGAGGCGGCGGGCGGCGCGACGTCAACAGCCGCGCCGGGCACGGGGCATTAACGCTGGCGTTCAATCGAACAACACGAAAGACGGCGGATTTGGGTTTCCGCTGCCTTGCGCGTTTAGCTATGGTTGTTTGCGCGCGAGGCTATTGGCCTTTTCCCGATTCAGCTTGCTGGCGACCAGTTCGCGCCAGACAGCCGCTTCGAGCTTGTCGGCGGTGGCCTCAAGCGCCTTGAGCATCGTGTCGCGGTGGTTGAGCCGATGTTTGAGTTCGACCGAAAGCTGCTCCGTGGGTTTTAGCGAACGATGGTGCAACAGCAATTCGTTGGTCTTTTCAACCATTTCTTCGACGCGGCTGGTTTTATCCAGCGAGGTCAGAATGTCAATGGCGTGGGCCATCTCGTGACCCAACACTTCGGCGTAACGTTCCTCGCGGTTCAACTGGTCGAAGGGGATAAACCCAGCCGAACGCCAAGTTTCATTCCCTACGTAAGCCTGATCAATGTTGTTCAAGTTGAGTTGAATGACGCCCACGTGACGTTCGCCCCGCAGATCGAATTTCTCGATGCTGAAATTCCCGGCGGTCGAGGTGAGGTTGTAGTTCGGTTTAGCGAACACGAGATAGACTGCGTGCCCGCTGGCTTCGATCCACTCCCACAACCCGCGCAAGGTCGGATGGAGCGGACGGCCGTCCTGTTCGGCAAAGACAATGCGTTCGATGGCGTTCCAGCGTTGCAGGTCTTTGGGCGAAAGACGTTCGGTGATGACGCCGGTTGGCGCTTTCAGCGGAACGGCAGTGGTTAATTTTGATGGATTGAGAGTGGGACTTGAAACTGATTCCTGCGCAACAACATTGGCGCACAAATACCCAACCAGAACCAGCGGTGCAATTCCCAGCAACTTGCGACACCGCATACGGCCTCCTATGGGGATGCTCTTTATTTAAGGAAAGCGGGACACTGCCTCAACTTTGCGTCTCGGCTGACTTCGGACGCAATCAATCATTCATTCATTCAAGACGAAGCGGATTATATGCAAGTCGCCGGAAAGGTGTTAGGAGAATTTGCTGGCTGGCTGAAATAACCTGGCGAATGGCTAAAAAGTGGGCCCAAAAAGGAGAATGGCTCGACAGCGCCTCACACACTGTCGAGCCATATAGATGCGATCCTCACACACAATAGAAACTTAAGCTGGCGGCGATCTCAATCAAATATCCTCACTATATTCAACGAGCACCGTTCACTTGTGCACTCCAAACGCCGCGCACTAAGGAAAGTTCCACGAAGTTCGGAAATTATTGCAAAGAATTTTTGCCTGGCACACCGCGATGCTTTGCTCCTGGTAATCATGCGTTGAAATGCTCAAGACAAAACTGGGAAGGCGTCCACTAAAAACTCGAAGAGCCTGGTAACCGCCTCACTCAGTTACCAGGCTCATATTGCGAACTTCTTTTGGAAGGAATTGGTGATCTTAGGTATCGTCAGCAGCCTCACTCTGCTGGCGATGATGACCACCGGCATTTGCGAGCATACACGCCGCACCTCAGAAAAAGTTCCAACCCCAAGACAGAAATTTTTGGCGGTTTTTTGCGGGACAATCAGGGCCCGCGGCGGCGGCGAAAGAATTGACAGCCTTGGGCGCATTGCCGATACTCAAGCGCCATGGAAAAACACGCAATCAAACTCGGATTGGAAGTCTTATTAACGGAAAAAGCGGCCCTCTTAAGTGGCGCGCGCGTCGGCTTGATCTGCAACGCAGCCACCGTAGACCGCGGATTCAAACATGCAGCCGACCTTTTCCACGCGCATCCTGACATCAACCTGACCGCCCTATTCGGCCCGCAGCACGGCATTCGCGGCGAGACGCAAGACAACATGATCGAATGGCAAAGCTTCCGCGATCCGCGCACGGGCGTGATGGCCTATTCGCTCTATGGCGAGACGCGCCAGCCCAGCGAACAGATGTTGCAGGACGTGGATGTGCTGGTGTTTGACGTGCAAGATGTCGGCACGCGCGTCTACACGTTCATTTACACAATGGCGCTGGCGATGCAGGCGGCGCGCCAATTCGGTAAGCGTTTCATCGTACTCGACCGTCCGAACCCAATCGGCGGTGTCGGCATCGAAGGCAGCCTGCTCGAACCCGGTCACGAATCTTTTGTCGGCATGTACCCGCTCCCGATGCGCCACGGGATGACGGTGGCTGAGTTAGCCAAACTTTTCAATGAAGCTTTCGGCATTGGCTGCGACCTCGAAGTCGTCCCAATGCAAGGTTGGCGGCGCGAATTTTATCTGGACGAAACAGACGCGCCTTGGGTGCTCCCCTCGCCGAATATCCCGACGGTGGGAACAGCAGTCGTATATCCCGGCATGGTTTATGTCGAAGGCGCCAAGCTCAGCGAAGGGCGCGGCACGACGCGTCCGTTTGAATTGATTGGCGTCCCATATGCCAACGCGCACGAATTGGCGACCGCGCTCAACCAACTCGAATTGCCGGGTGTTTATTTCCGCCCGCACAGCTTCCAGCCGACGTTTCAGAAACACGCGGGCCGCCTCTGTCACGGCGTGCAACCGCACGTGCTGGAGCGCGCCGCATTCAACCCGGTTATCACCGGCATCGCGCTCATCAAGCTTGTCCACGATCTTTATCCGAATGGCTTTGAATGGCAGCCGCCGCCGTATGAATACGTCTTTGACCGCTATCCGTTCGACGTGATTGCGGGCACCGCTAAGCTGCGCGAACAGATCGAACGCGGCGATTCAATCACCGCGATTGCCGCTTCCTGGCGCGCCGATGAAGAGGCTTTTGCCGAACAGCGCGCGCCCTATTTGCTCTACTGATCCCAATCGAAAATGAAAACCCTTGCGGAATACCTGGTCGAAGCCGAGCACAACCACGGCCACATGTGTCCGGGCCAGGTGCTGGGCGTGCGGATGGCAATGCTCGGCTGCCTAGGCATCGGCATCGAAGAACCTAAGGCCGGCAAACGCCTGATCGTTTTCGTAGAGATTGACCGTTGCGCCGCTGATGCCATCAACACCGTCACCGGCTGCCGCCTGGGCAAACGCACGCTCAAGTACCGCGATTTCGGCAAGCTGGCCGCGACCTTTCTCAACACTGAAACGGGCGCGGCCGTCCGCGTCATTGCGCTGGAATCTTCGCGCGATTTGGCGAAAGAATGTTTCGCCCATCTGCCCACCAAAAAAGCCCAACAACTCGAAGCCTATCAAACGCTGCCCGACGAACAGCTTTTCCAGCTTGAAAATGTCCGCGTTGAATTGCCCGAAGCAGACCGCCCCGGCCACCCGGCCAGCCGCGTCCTCTGTGCGCAATGCGGAGAAGGCATCAACGACCGGCGCGAAGTCGTGCGCGCTGGGCAAACCCTTTGCCGCGCCTGTGCGGGCGAACGCTATTATGAAGTTTTACCTGCTTGACCGCTTGCACTAACATCCCTCCCGATGATTGAACTCGCGCAACAACACGAACACACCCATGACCACGCGCCGCACGCGCCCAGTCATGCACATGGCCACGGCGCGCCGCAACGCACGCTCCTGTTGGTCTTGCTGTTGACATTCGCTTACATGCTGGCCGAAGTGATCGGCGGATACTGGGCCAACAGCCTCGCCCTGCTTTCTGACGCCGGGCATATGTTCACCGACGTAGCGGCGCTGGCCCTCTCCTTCCTCGCCGTGCGGTTCGCCGCGCGCCCCGCCACGCCGAACAAGACCTATGGCTTTTACCGTTTGGAAATCCTCGCCGCGCTCGTCAATGGCGTAGCCTTGATCGTGCTCTCGCTGCTGATCTGCCTCGAAGCCTACGCACGTATGCAAAAGCCCGAAGCCGTGAATGCCTGGGTGCTCATTGGCGTTTCATTAGGCGGGCTGCTGGTCAACCTGATCTCGGCGAAGCTGCTGTCGCACAAACAACACGATAACTTGAATGTGCGTGGGGCCTTCCTGCACGTCCTCGGCGACTTGCTCGGTTCGGTCGCCGCTGTGCTGGCGGGAGTCATGATCGTCTGGCGCGGCTGGTATTGGGCCGATCCGGTTTTTAGCGTCGTCATCAGCCTGCTCATCATTTATAGCGCCACGCGCCTCGTGCGCGAATCGGTCAACGTCCTGCTCGAAGGCACGCCCTCGCACCTCAATCCCAAAACGATTGAACAGGCGTTGCTGACCGTCGCCGGTGTACAGGCCGTGCACGACCTGCACATCTGGACGCTCACCTCCAGCCGCCATCTCATCACCGCCCATGTCGTCGTCGGCGATTGCCGCGAAAGCCCGCGCATCCTGGGTGAACTGCGTAAATTGCTGGCGACAGAATTCGCGCTCGACCACGCCACTTTGCAGTTGGAAGAGCCCGCGCAACTCGTCACCATTCAACCCCGAAAATCATGAACCACATTTCATTCCGTTTCACCATTTGCTGTCTTGTGAGTTTGTTCATCGTGCTGGCCGCGCAACGTAACCCTGCGCAAGCTCAACTCACCGCCGACCTGATTCTGCTCAACGGCAAAATCTGGACGGGCAACCTACGGCAGCCCGAAGCCGAAGCCCTCGCCCGCCGCGGCAATCGGATCGTCGCCGTCGGCACCACCACCCAAATCCGCAAACTCGCTGGGGCCAGCACGCGCGTAATTGATTTGAGTGGCAAACGCGTCGTGCCAGGCTTCAATGACGCGCACGTGCATTTCTTCGACGGTGATGGACGCTGGGCCGAAAGCCGCATCGGGAAAGAACGTGCGAAGGGCACTTATGCGTTTCGCTCATTGCTCGACGCAGGCGCTGTGTCGGCCTTTGGTTCGGATTGGTTTGTTGCGCCGCTGGAGCCGTTGATGGGCATTTACGCCGCTGTGACGCGCCGCACGCTGGACGGCAAACATCCCAATGGTTGGGTGCCCGAGCAAAAGATCACCGTGGCCGAGGCTGTGCGCGCCTTTACCTACGGGTCGGCTTACGCGAGCTTTGATGAAAAGCTGAAGGGCACTTTGGAAGCCGGCAAGCTGGCCGACTTGGCCGTGCTCTCGGCGGATATTTTCAAGCTTGATCCGCTTGAGATTGCGAAGGCGAAAGTGGTGCTAACCGTGGTTGATGGCAGTGTGATTTACGAACGACCCACCATGAAATAGCCAAGTACGCTGGGGGCAGTACCGCGCATGTTAGCGAGCAGCGGCTTCACTGTTGAGCCAAGGTGCCGTACTTTAAGTTGGCCGTTCTTACTGGCCTTCCTCAGTACGAACGCGCGAAAACGATAAGACTGGTTTCTGCACGCGGGAGGGAAATTCGATGCTGGCAATTTTGTATCTTTTGGCGCTGCTTTATTTCGGCGATTGCCTTAGCCGCCAGTTCTATCGTTTCACTTCGACGCAACACCGATGGGCCACGGCGTTTTTAGTTGGGTTATTGCTGAGTAGCTGGATAACTTATCTCGGCGCGTTATGTTTCGCCTGGACAGGGCATGCGCTGTTATCCGGCAATCTCATTTTCCTGACCGTAGTTATTCTGATTGCGCGCTTCCTGCCGTTGCGACCCGCTGCTACATATTTAGACGCCCCTTTGTCACGCCCGCCGGGCAAAGACCGTTATGACTGGTATTGCCTGGGAGCACTGTTTGTTTTCGGCTTCTGGTTGATGTTGGCAACCTTAAGTTTTCACGACGGCAGTTTTGTCCTCGGGTTCAAAAGCTGGAGCGATTTCGGGGCGAACTTGTCTTTGGCGCAAAGCTTCATTTTGGGTAACAACTTTCCCAGCGAACACCCCTTCTTTCCCGGTGTCAGCCTGCGTTATCACTTTTTGTTTTGGTTTCAAGCGGCTAATTTATCCTATCTCGGCTTGAGCCTGGCGTGGAGCGTCAACTTGCTAAGCATGTTGTCGTTGATGGCTCTGCTTATTACTTTAATGACCTTCGCCGAAGTGTTATTTAATTCCCGCGCGGTCGCCCGCCTCGCTGCCGCGCTATTCTTTTTCGCTTCCAGCTCATTGGCATATGTTACTTTTTTGCGAAAGCAGGAAAGCGTGGTCGGTGCTTGGCGCGCGATCGGCAAGCTGACCCAATTTCTTGACACTGGTTATCCCTATCGCGGCGAAGACTGGGGCGCTTTGACGGTGGATGTCTTTGCCAATCAGCGGCATTTGATTAGCGGTGTAGCGCTGCTCTTGATCGCACTGATTTATCTCATTGACCGTTATCAACATCAAAGAGCGCAAGCGAGCGCCTCTGATTTTCGACCCAACTTGCGGGATGATATTGGCGCATTGTTATTTACCGGAGCTTTGATTGGTTTGTTGCCTTATTGGAACAGCGCAGTCTTTGTGGCGGCGCTGCTGGTGTTGGGTAGCATTTGGTTGTGTTTTCCTTACCGGCGAGCTCAGTTGTTGTTAGCCGGCACGGCAATTTTGGTGGGCTTGCCGCAGGTCTTGTTACTTAAATCAGGCAATTTAGTGCAGACGGGCGATACTCTTTTTCATTTCGGCTACACCATTCAGCACCCCACCGTGGCGTTGGTCTTGCAATACATTGCGTGGACGTTTGGTTTTAAGTGGATTTTGCTCCTGATCGCGCTGTGGCTCGCTTCCGGCACACAGCGCCGGTTTTTCCTGGCTGTTTCAATTTTGTTGCCCACCGTCTTTTTGCTCAAGCTAAGTACGGATGTTTTCAATAATCATAAGTTACTGAATATCTGGAATGTCTTTGCTACGTCTTATGCCGCTTATGCTTTATGGCGCATCGGCAGGATCGGCATGCCGCAAACTGTATTGGCGAGCATCCTGTGTTTGTTAATGATATTCGGCTCAATTATTGAATTGTTCCCGATACATAACGATGCGGTCATCAGGGTTCCTTATCAGAATGATCGTTTGGTTACCTGGCTAATGCAAAATACGCAACCTTCTGACATTTTCCTGACGCATAATTTTTTGACACACCCCATACTTTTCACCGGTCGCAAGATATTTCTCGGTTATACTTTATTTGCGTGGACGGCAGGCTATAACGTCGGCGCGCGGGAGACTGTTTATATACGCATGTTTGAGGAACGGAACCCGCTGGCCTTGCTTCGCTTGCTACAGGAAAATAACATCGCCTACGTCGGAATTGATAATAGCGTGAGGCATCACCACCTGGTCAAGAACCTGAACGAAGAGGTCTATCAACAGAATTTCCAGAAAGTCTTTGAAGACACTGAACACAGATATGAAGATCTGATGCTTTATAAAGTTCGCTGAAGAGCTTGATTCAATAACGCATGTATTCTGAACGCAGGAACAAATAAGTCGCCCAACCGTTGATGCTTACCGAGGCGATAAAGAACAGCCATTCTATCAGCGAGACACGACTGGGGCTGTTCTCAATCATAATCAACACCATCCACGGCAACAACACCATCGCGTAACGATATGAGTATTGCCATCCGCCCGGATTGCCATGACACCACAACACAAACGTGAGGATTACAATCGCGCTAACAGCCAACCAGCTTACCTGTTTGTTGCGAGAGGACGGCCGAAAGAGAAAAACCAGCAACGGACAACTCAAAAAAATCGAACCGCCTCCACCGGTGGGTAAAAAATAAGGGTAGGCGTCAAGCCGATGCCATCCCGTCAGCAGCATTTCCTTGGCATTGCGCGGAATGGCGGTGAGCGAAAAAATACCGTTGCGATATTCTTCTTCTGCGAGTACGCCGGGGATGCGCGCGTAGCCGAAATCCAGCGGCGAGTCAAAGCGTGCGTAGTTGTAGCCGAGCGTTGCTACGCCAAGCAGGAAAGGGAGGAGTGAGAAAGCGGCAGCCGCGCTGACAAAACTTTCACCACGAACAAACGGAGAGCACGAAGCGAGGAGGGAAGAGAAGGAAGAATGGTTGGGCTTCTCTTCGTGTGTTTCGCTTCTTCGTGGTTGCATTTCTGATGTTTGGCAGTGGCGGTAGAGCAGGAAATAGAACAGCGGCGCGAGCAAGATGATTTCGGTGCGATTGCCAAAGGCCAAGGCGAAGCAGAAGCCTGCGGCGAGCGGGCTGAAACGAATGAGCGTGAAATAGAGCGCGCCCAATTGTGCCGTGACTGCGATGCCCAGGGCGATATGCCAGGCGCCAGCAAAAGCCAAGTTCGCCCACATCCATGTGCCCAGCAGCGGAAAGAGGATCAGCACGAGGCGGCGCGGCCATTCGTCCTGGTACTTGGCGGATAGCAGATAGAGAAAGTAGGCGGAGACGCTGGCCGTCAGGGCCGCGAGCGCGACGCCGGGGAAGGCTTGGATGAGGTGCAGTTTTTTTAGCAACGCCAGCGGCAGCATCGTCAGTACACTGCCGAGCGGGAAGGCCGAGTAATACATGCCGTTGTGCGGGATCATCTCATTTAGCCAGGCTGGCGGCGCTGCGGTTTCGCCCAAGCGGCCTTGCAGCAAGGCTGATGCGATGCGCAGGGTGTATTCGTAAAACTCGCCGCTGAGCGGATTGGAAACGTAATAAACGAGAAAAATCCCTGCCACCAGGATCAGCGGCAGGGAAGTGGAAACTTTGGGATCGTGGGATGGTTGGCTCATTTCAAACAAGCCTGCGGTAGTTGGTGCAATCAAATAAGAGCATGGTTCAAGCTTCAGCCCAAATCCACGGCTAAGAAGTCAATGAAATCAAGTGCTTACCTGACTACACGATATGGTGCCGCCGCGAACCCCGTAAACATTGGCCTTTCACACTTCGTCTGGTGCAGGCTCTGGGGATTGCAGGCGGACTGTTTCACCAGATGAGTGAAAAGCCCAAATTCGTGTACAGTTGATTTCATTGGTTGCATCTGCATTTTTCGGTTTTTAACCGTGGATTCAGGCT
>JANOWX010000777.1:0-10501 GCA_031418175.1 Acidobacteriota bacterium
CCTGTTGGGTGCCGTGATCAACTTCAACGCCAGCGCGAATGCACAAGCGAACGCCTTCAACGGCGGCCGCAACATGCATAAGCTGACGTTGACGGCGGGCACGACCACGGTGACCTTCCCGACCTTCCCGCCAAGCTGCTAGTAATCAACTTTTAACAGGAATGTTGAAACTAAAAAGGGGGCCTATATGGCCCCTTTTTTATTACCACCGACAGGTCTCATTCAACTAAATCGGATCAGCCTGTCTGCGGGCAAAAGCGTCAAATGCCCGGCAACCGCCGCGCGCCGCAGAGCCTGTTCACCAAGCCGGGCAAGGGCTCGCGCGCCGCCGGTCTTTTAACAACTGCCCGCTAAAGCGCCCAAGCTCGTTTTTCGTTTGATAAGCAGAGCGTGCCTCAATAGGCTTGCACCGTTGCGTGAATTTGTCATAAAGCGTCGTACCTGCCGGTTCCAACGGATAAGCAAGACTTCGTGCAAGGCCAGCCGCCACTCCGCACACGCAGCGGCATCAGTTTTACCAGTAACTGAAAGCACCACCGCAGCCCGCGCACCTTCTGTTTCAACGACATTTCAATTAACGAATTTCATAACGCAAGACCAAACCTTCTGCCCCGACTGCCCAAACCTTGCTCTTTTTGACTGAAACACCATATAAATTTTCGCGCGTGCCGCTTTCCTGTTCAACCCAAGTCTGCCCGCCGTCTTCGGTGCGCAGGATGGTTCCTTTCCAACCGACGGCCCAGCCTTGCCGGTCATTCGCGAAGGCTACATTGATAAGGCTCTGCTTGGTCGTTAGTGCAACTTTCTCCCAAGTCAGCCCGGCATTCGTCGTGCGCAAAAGGATTCCGTCATCCCCGACAATCCAGGCATTATTTTTCCCTTGGGCCTCGATGTGATAGAGGTGCTTGGTCGTACCGCTCGCCTGCAATTCCCAAGTGCGTCCGCCATCATCGGTAAACAGAACCGTTCCGCCGCCGCCGACGGTCCAGCCACGCTTGTCATTGAGGAATTTGACGTGCACCAGTTCTTCGGCGGTCCCGCTTTCCTGATTGGCCCAACTGCGCCCGCCGTCCTGCGTATGAAGAATGCGGCCATCGGTTCCGACCACCCAGCCTTTTTTACTGTTGGGAAACGCCAGGCTGTATAGTTCAGGCGCGTCTTCCTTACGTTTACCTGGGGCGAGTTGTATTTGGTAAACGAATTCCCATGTTTCGCCCGCATCCTGGGTTTTCAGGATTTGCGCCCCGCTGGCGATGAGCCAGCCTTCCGTTTGATTGCGGAAAAAGACATCGCTCAAATTCGTGCTCACACGCGGATTGAGCGACGTCCATTCCGTGCCGCCGTTCTGGGTTGTGTGAATGATGCCGTTGTCCCCGATGATCCAGCCGCGGTTTTGGTCAATGAAGAAGACACCGTTCAGGTCACGCTTTGAACGTTCCTGAAAAGCGATCGTCCATTGCCCCTGGATTTCAGCCGAAACCAGACCAACGAAAAAGGCTGCGACAGCCCATTTACGCAGATGATTCATATTGTTGCTTCTCCCGTGGGTACCTGGAATGCGCGCAGTCTAGCGGTCGAGATTGGACACTGGCAAGTTGCGGGGGCTGGGTTGTAAGAGCAGTTGAGGGATTTTCAATTTGAACTCCAGCTCGTTGTTGCGCGCGCCAAAAACGAAGTTAAGGCTAAGCTGGTAGACAGACGATTCCAACACGCTGTCTTTGCCAGCCAGTAAATCTGCAATGCGTATTTCGACGCGTTGGTCAGGCTGAATGCCGACGCCTTCGATGCGTTTGCCAAAGGCCGTGCGGTAATCGGTATCGCTGATATTCAGCTTGCCGCCATCCTCCAGCCGCAAGGTTCGGCTGACCCCGAGCAGGCACCCGCAAGTCGCGGGGTTGCTGCCCACGATGATGCCGCGTTTCCGCTCTTGGATTGCGCCGGCAAAAATTTCGGAGCCGCTGGCCGAGCGATTACTCACCAACACCACCAACGGCGCGCGATAGGCTGTGCGCATCTTCCAGGTTTTGCGCCTGCTCGAACGGCCTTGCCGCGTGATGAATTCGCCGAGGTCAGTGTCTTCCGGAAAAAAGTAACTGGCGACCCAGCCCACGGTGCTGACGAACCCGCCGCCATTGTTGCGCAAATCCAGCACCAACCCGCGCGTCCCTTGCAGCGTTTGCATGGCTTTGTCGAAATCGCGTTCGATCTCGGGCCCGAAGCCGGTCAATTCAACGTAGCCGATGTTATAGGGTAAAAGCCGTGTCGTGACCCGGCGCTGGAATTCGACGTAGCGCCGCGTCAGGTTGAGCGTCCGCGTTTCCTGCTCGTCATTTAACAAGCTGACGCTGACCTGTGTGTCGCGTTGGCCATAAAAGAGCCGGTCAAGACTTTGCAGGTCGCGCGCCGTCGGGGTTGAACTGGTGCCCAATTCATCGAGCAAGCGCGCCAGCATCTTTTCGACCGGCACGCCATCCACCTGCGTCACCACTTGGCCGGGTCTGATGCCTAGCCGGGCGGCTTCAGAGCCGGGTTCGACGGTGGTAATGACGGCGCGGCCTTCGATGCGCCGGACAGTCAGTCCAACGGTCGTGCCGGCCGGGCGGTAACGATCAAAACCATCATCAGGTGAATAGATGCGCGTGTGCGCGTCGCCCAGCTTTCCGATCATGCCGCGCAAGAGCCGGTAAAACTCTGAAGTGTCGCGCGCAACCTCAACCTGTGGGCGGTATTGTTGGCGCTGACCCAGCCAATCCAGGCCATGAAAATTGCGGTCGTAGTAGTTTTCGTTGATCGCGCGCCAGACCTGATCAAAGACTTTCAGCCGCAACTCACGCGAGGCCGGCGTGTTTTCGATATGCGCCAGCGAGGCTTCCTGCGCGCGCACGGCCAGCACCGGAGCGAGCAGCAGGCAGAACAACCAGCCACAGCGCAAGAGATGTGGCGCGCCAAACTTCATTCCAACCATTCCCTTATCCTTTACCCCAACCTTTATGAAGCCCATTGATCCGACCTCTTCGAAGACCATTACCGATTGCGAATTGTAGTGGTTCCGTTTGTGCGGCGTGCAGCAGATGAATCAACCATCACACTCAACACCAGTTTCAGCACCAGGTAAAAAGTTGCGCCAGCAGCCAAATGAGATTACAGCCAAATGAAAATACAGGATGATACTTTCAGGGACGCAACGGCGGACGCTTGAGCACGGGGCTTGTCAACTCGCGCAGGCTGCGTTTGAGCCGCTCAGCCTCTTCCAAACGTTCGGCCATAGCAGGTGGACGGCGGAAATTATAACGTACCAAGCCGCGAATTGTGACCTCTTTTTCGGCCTGACGAGCCGGTTTGAAGCGCAATTTTTTCACCGTCGCCACCGCCGCCTCGTCCAAACCGAACCCAGCCCAGCGCATGACCGTCACCTCCCCGATTTTGCCATCCGCCTGAAAGACCGCTGCGACCTCGACTGTGGCTGCAATACCGGCGGCTTCGGCTTCTAGCGTGTATTCGGGTTTGAGGCGCTGGTAAAAAATCGGCTGCTGCCCCTGCTGGCCGAGTTGATCGTCGTTCAGCACTTCGATGACTGCAAGCGGCGGGCGGCCAGCCTCGGCAATTTCATTCAAGTGCTTGGCGTGATCCTGCAACATCGCGTCTACTAATTGCTGCCAAACTCCAGGCAAGGCCGCCGCCAATTTTTTTTGCGCCTCGGCCTCATTTGCAGCTTGCTCGCGGGCAAAGCCAAACGAAGCCAAGTCGCCCGTGCGCGTCTCGACGGCAAACAGTCCAACCAGAGCTTCGTAATAGGCTTGATTGTCCGCGCCCAACCGCCGCCCGCTTTGGACTTTGCCCAACAGATAGAACTCGCAGCCCAGGCTCAACCCCAGTGCCCGCGCTTCCTCACGTTGCATGTTCAGGTTGCCGCCGTAGCCTGTGCCTTGCGCCGCGACGCGCACCAGCGCCGGATCGAGCAATTCAAATTTCCCTTGCGCCAGGCCACGCAATTGCGCCGCGACCGCACCGGCCTCATCGCCATTGAAATCGAGCACGGCCAGACGCAGAGGGGATTGCGCCGTCGCTCTCAGACTGAACGTCAGCCAAACCAGCGTTACAAAAAAAATCGTTAGCCGTCTCATCGCTTCAATTGCTCAATGGCCGCGCTCGCTTCGTGCGGGAAACAGATGCGGTGAATTTCGTAGCCGCGCATGCCGCGAATCACAGTCGAGACTTCGGCAATGTCGCAAAGCTCGCCGTTGCTGCGCGCGATCACCAGCCGCGATTTGCCGTCCGGACGGTAATAGCCGTAGTAAGGAATATCCGCCGCGCGATCTTCGACCAAATAGTAAGCCGGGTCGAAGCCGCTCGCGGTCACACACTCACGCGCCGCCGTGACAAATTCGGCGCGCGCTTCGGCGGCCATCTCCAGATCGAGCGCCTTGAACAAGCGCCGTTTGATGAAGCGTTGCGCCAGATCACTGAGCACCGCATCGGGCTCGCGCATCCACTGCTTCAGATGAAACATCACGTCGTGATCGTCGAAGTCCAAGTAATCGCCCACCGCCAATGCTTCCCCGCGCAACACGCGCTCCATCACCGAACCAGCGACGACGAATTGCAATTTCCCAGCCTGCATCAATTCAACCGCGCGGCGCAGAATGCTGACCAGCACGCCTTCGGCTGAACGCAAGGTGCGGTGAAAGTACACCTGGCGAAACATATAAAACCGCGCCTGCAAATACTCTTCGACGGCGTAAAGCCCATTGGCCGCGACGTAGATGCGGTCATTCGCCTCATCAATTTCCAGCGCGTGCAGAATCCATTCCAGATCGTAATTGCCGTACTTCGCCCCTGTCATCAAGCTGTCGCGCAACAGGTAATCCAGCCGGTCAACATCCAACTGCGACGAAACCAACTGGCCGACAAACGCCGGGCGATAGCGATGTTCAATCGCCGCCACCACCTTTTCTGGCAAAGCGGCGTCCACCGCTGTCAAGCATTGATGCACCGCCGTGGCCGGCTCGGCGATGATGCGCGCCGTCCAGCTTTCGTGATGGTGGCCGAGAATCTGCTCGATGACATGCGAAAACGGCCCATGCCCGATGTCGTGCAACATCGCCGCCGCGCGCGCCACCATACACGCCTCGTCGCTGATGCGGTACTTTTTGCCCAGATGATCCAGCACGCGCGTCATCACGTGCATCACGCCGAGCGAATGCGTAAAGCGCGAATGCTCCGCGCCCTGATACGTGTAAAGCGCCAGCCCCAACTGTTTGATGTACCGCAGCCGCTGAAACTCCGGCGTGTCAATCAGCCGAATCAACAACGCATCATCCGCCCGCGCCGTCGTGAGCGCGATAATGTTGTGCACTGGGTCGCGGTAGATACGTTCCATAGGCAGTAGAGTAGTCGGTAGTCGGTAGTCGGTAGTCGGCCAAAGAACCGGCTACCGACGACTGACTACCGGCTACCGGTTTCAAACCGTTTGCAGCAAGCGCGTCAGTAACGCCGCGCACCGGGGAATGTCGCTGGCGATGATGTGTTCGTGGTCGGCGTGCGCGCCCGCACCATCCACGCCCAAGCCGTCCAGCGTCGGCACGCCCAGCGCCGCCGTGAAATTGCCATCCGAACCGCCGCCGACGACGCCGTCTTTGAGGTCGAAGCCAAGCCCGCCAGCCAACCCGCGCGCCTGTTCAAACAAGGCCACATTTTGCGGCGAACGCGGCATGGGCGGACGATTGATGCCGCCGCCGATCTCAAGCTGGGCTTCAGGCAAAACCGGTTTGAGGCTACGGATCGCATTTTCCAGGTATTCGCCATCAGCTTGCGTCCAAAACCGCACGTCAATCTTGGCTACAGCTTCTGCCGGAACGACATTGGTCGTCGTGCCACCGTTGAAGACGCCGACATTGACCGTCGTGCCACGTTCGTAATCGTTCAGCGCCGCCAACTGCAAAGTCTGATGCGCCAATTCGACGACAGCGTTGATGCCTTTGCTCGGATCGAGGCCCGCGTGCGCCGCGCGGCCCACGGCGCGCAACGAAAACACACCCACGCCCTTCCTTCCAGTTTTGACGATGCCGCCGGGAATGGGCGGTTCCAGCACCAACGCGGCCGCGGCGCGCCCAGCTTCTTCCTCGACCAAACCGCGCGAAGTGCGGCTGCCGATCTCTTCGTCACACGTGAGCAAAATGGTCACGGGCCGCTGTGTGCGCAAGCCTTGCGCGGTGATGGTGCGTACGGCTTCAACCAGACAGGCCACGCCTGATTTCATATCGAAGACGCCCGGCCCGTGCACTTTACCATCTTCGGTGCGCCGGAACGGCATTCGTTGCAAGGTGCCCACTGGCCAGACTGTATCCAGGTGGCCAATGACCAACACCTGTTTTTCTGCCGGGTCATGGCCAAACCCGCAACGCACGCGCATATGCGAGCCATATCCGGCTTGCGGGAAGAGTTCGACCGCTGCGCCTGATTCTTGAAAGAGGCTGGCGACGAACGCGGCGATTTCATTCAGCCGCGCTTCTTCGCGCGAGGTCGTTTCGCGTTCAACCAGCAGCCGGGTGAGTTCAAGAATGGCGGATTGGCGGTCAGTGAAGTGGTCGAGCAAAGATGACATAAGTAAACCAGGTCGGGCTTGCTGGCGGAACATTGGAAGGCGTTGCAAGTTTGCCCGCCGCGCGCGTTCTTGCGACACCCCGAAAAGTGATTTTTCGCCAGTGATTTCGCGGCTTCCGCGAGTTTGACAAAGCATTTGAATCATGCACAATACACGAAACTCTGACAAGTTCTAACTAGAACCGTTTGCGCAAGCATCAGTAAATTTAAGCTGCACCGTCATAGATTCCGTCGTCTCGGCATTTCACCCGTCGTTCCGCCAAGGACTATCTCCTGCGAGTCATTGGCCAGCGCCGGCGGCGCGCCGAAGGGTGTGATAGTAAGGGCTCAGGACTAACCGCACGAGTCAAAACGGGCAAGTTCAACCGGACGATGCCGCTGCGCTAACGTATCCTTTGGGATCAATTCTGGGGAACAAGCTGTTCGCCGTCAGAGTCAAATCACACCGATACAATGGATGAAGTGGAGGACCTTTTCATTATGAAGAAGTTGAGCCTTTTGATCGTGCAGGCGTTGCTGTGGGGTGCGTTTGCATTTTTGCCGAGCACCGCTAGCGCACAAGATGACCCGAAAGCACAGTTTGAGCGCGATTGGTATGGGATATGTTATCCAAATCCAAAACCAAAGGAAGCAACGCCCCAATGCGTACAAAAGTCCGAGGAGTTATTGGCAAAGTTTCCTGATAGCACTTATGCCAAATCTGCCAAAGGGATTGTTGATCTGGATAAGCTGACCAAAGCGTATGCAGCTTTTGTAGCTGCGCTCCAAGATTACTATTCAGTTACGCCTCCGGATGTAGCCAAACTCGAAAAGCTATACGGTGCAGGGGATGCATTTTTGGCACTTTCACCGAACTACCCAGACGTTGTTGCCCAGCAGGCGTTAGCTGGTAGCCAGGCGGCACTTCCCGAAATCTACAAAAACCTTGACAAGGTCAAAGCCTACTCCGAAAAAGCGCTGACATTATTCGAACCGGCCAACACACCCAACAAGGAGCAAATGGATCAAGCGCGTTGGGCACAGTTCCGGGAGTTGGTTATGGCCAATCAAAACCAGTTCCTGGGTTTCTACTACAATCAGCCAGCCGAAAACCCGCGTAATGCACAGAAGGCGCTTGAGTATCTGGGTAAAGCCATCGCGGTCAAATCGCAAAGCGGCATTGGTTGGAAAGACCCGACGAATTACTGGATTCGTTCGACCATCAACAATGCTGAGTATGTCAAATTGAGCAAAGAGTATACCGCCTTGCCTGAGACGGATAAGACGGGCGAGCCCGGCAAAGCCCTGCTCAAAAAAGTCGGGGCAGCCGTGGATAAGCTTATCCCTGACTATGCTCGCGTGATCGTTACCGCGACCAAGCCCGAATATAAGGGTTATCTTGACCCGGCTAATCAGACCTTCAAGTCCCTTTGGGATTTCCGCACTGGTAAGCCAGAGGCTGGCGCGGAATACATCAAAAACTATGCGGCTGATCCGACCATCGCAGATGTGGCGATCCCGGCGAAGCCTGAAGAAGCAGCGCCTCCCGCTGGCCCGCCGACGACAGGAGCTGCCGTCAAACTCTCTGGCGGTTCAGGTGCGGCACCTGGCGGAGCAGCCGCGAATGGCAAAGCGGCCCCGGCCAAAGGCAAAGCGGCTCCGGCCAAAACCAAGAAGAAAAAGCGCTAGTCCAACAACTTTTGCGCGACTTCTCCAGCGCAAGAAACATCACCCAAAGCCAGCTCTCCTGCGCGGGAGTTGGCTTTAGCTATCATCTCCCCTTGCGATAAAGATTGTGTGAGTAACGAAGTAATCGAAGACATTGCATTGACCGCTGGCTCACCCCCAGCCTCTTTGACAGCCGCTTCAACGGCCGCTTTAGCAGAAGCCACAACGGCCCTCCCGTCCGGCGGGGCCGAACTCGAAGCCGCGCCCGCCAGTGAAGCCGAAGCTGCCACCCTAACCGGCCCGACCTTTGAAGAATTGCTCACGCAACTCGAAGGGCTGATCCATTACGCCTTCCGCGACCGCCAGTTGTTGCGCCGCGCCTTGACCCATCGCTCCTTTGCCAACGAACAGACCGAACCACGACTGCCACACAACGAAGCTTTGGAATTTCTCGGCGATGCCGTGCTGGAATTCCTGGTCAGCGCCTGGCTGCTGGAACTCTATCCGACCCAAAACGAAGGCACGCTTTCCAAGCTGCGCGCTTATGCGGTCAGCGCCGTCAATTTGCAAAAGCACGCTGTACATCTGAGTTTGGGCAACTACCTGCTCATCAATCGTGGCGAAGAGAAAACCGGGGGCCGTCACAAAATGGCCTTGCAAGTGGACGCTTACGAAGCGCTGATCGCCGCCATCTATCTCGACGGCGGCATCGAAGCCGCCAAAGAATTCATCCGCCGCGAATTCGCCCTGACGTTTTCCATCGTTGACCCGCAGAACCTGGCGATGGCCGATTACAAGACGGCGTTGCAAGAACGGCTGCAATCGCTCGGACTGCCGACGCCGCAATACGCTATCGTCGAAAGCCTGGGGCCGGATCATCACCGCGTCTTTCAGATCGAATTGCGCGTCAGCGGCAAATGCATCGCCACCGGCCAAGGCACGACCATCAAGGGCGCGCATCAGGCGGCGGCCCAATGGGCGCTGGATAACTTGACGCAGGAATTGGAGCGTGTGAACTTAATGCCGGAGACCATTGCAGCAGAAAGCGCGCCGGATGCGGAAGTCACGCTAGTAGTACTGGAAGCGCTGGAAGCAGAAATCCCGCCGCCCACATCACTACCAGAAAACCCGCTCGAACCTGACTCTGCAATTACAGAGTGAAGCAAGCCCGCTGAGCCGCGAGTTGACAGTTTGTCCTCTAAAGCAAAGCACCGAACGTTGCCCAAGTTATGACCGAACAGGAAACCATCAATGTCGCGCCCGCAGGCCAACCGCTGGTCTCGCCCTACCTCCCTTTCGTCTCGAACGCGCCGCCCAAGACCGTGCTGCGCGAATACCTCGAACAGGGCCTTATCACCGTGGTGATGGCGCTGTTTCTGATGACCTTTATCGCGCAAGCCGTCCAAGTGCCGACCGGCTCGATGCAAAACAACATCCACATCGGCGACCACTTCTTCGTCAACAAATTTCTCTTCGGACGCCCGACGCCCGTGCTGGGCAAGCTCTTGCCCACGCGCGAGATCAAACGCGGCGACATCATCGTCTTCAAATTCCCTTCCGATCCGAAAGTGAATTACGTCAAGCGCGTGGTCGGACTGCCCGGCGACAAGGTCGAAGTCAAAGGCACGCGCGTGCTGGTCAACGGACAGGAACTGCCCGAACAGCGCGTCACCATCAACCTGCTCGACACGCGTTATTCAGCGCACCCTGAAACCAAGACCGAACCGGCGCCGCCCGGCGCGCACTATCGCGTTTATTACGACGACCGCGACCACGAGCTGCCCGAATTCAATCCCGATTCGCAACTGCGCTTCGGCGTGAACGAACCCGCCATCGTCCCGCCCGACAGTTACTTTGCGATGGGCGACAACCGCGATAACAGCCTGGACAGCCGCTACTGGGGCTTTGTCCCGCGCAGCAACATCATCGGACACGCGCTGTATGTGTACTGGTCATTCAATCCGAACGACCCCGAAACGCCGACCACCGGCAACCGCGTGACCGACATCTTCACGCGCTCGAATTGGCGGCGCACCGGCACGGCGATTAAATAAGAGCATGGAGTTCAGCCTTTAGGCTGCTTGCGCGCTTTGCGCGCCCAGCAAGCTGAAGCCTGAATCCACGGTTAAAAACCGAAAAATGCAGATGCAACCAATGAAATCAACTGTACACGAATTTGGGCTTTTCACTCATCTGGTGAAACAGTCCGCCTGCAATCCCCAGAGCCTGCACCAGACGAAGTGTGAAAGGC
>JANOWX010000778.1:0-2934 GCA_031418175.1 Acidobacteriota bacterium
CCTTGGATGAAGCTGTGGCCGAAGCCGATGTCATCGTCACGGCCACCGGCGCGCGCGGTGTGCTGACAGCCGAACATTTCACGCAACTGCACGAGGGCGCGTTCCTGCTCAACGTCGGCCATCACGCTGATGAATTCGATCTGGCCGCCCTGCGCGCGCACTCGCACACCGCAGTGCTGCCGTTTATCGAAGCCTTTCAAATCAACCAACGCACGATCTACCTATTCGCGGGCGGTTCGATGGCGAATCTGACGGCGGGCAAAGGCGACAGCTTGAACGCCTTTGATTTGACGCTGGCGGTGTTGACGGCTGGGATCGGCCATTTGGTGGGGGACGGTTCACAGGCTGCGCCGGGCGTGCATCTGTTGCCGCGCGCGATTTGGGAATGCTGCCTGGCTTGAATGGCAGGGGTTGTTTCAACACAAAGAGGCAAAGAAACAAAGGGACAAGGCAGAGACTGTTACGTTCAGTACAGCGTCAATTAAGTTCTTTGAGAGAAAAAGACCCAACCACGTAGTAACGATTTCAATCGTTCAGTTTTGCGGGCAGGGCCGAACGATTGAAATCGTTACTACGTGTTGCTGTCCGCCTTTTCTCAAAAACTTAGTTGATGGTGTATTCAGTCATCCCTGCTTTGTCCCTTCGTTCCTTTGCCCCTTTGTGTTGCAGCCGTTCCCGGTTTGAACTACATCGGCATCGTCAACTTGATCACCGCGAAAACGCCGCCTTGCGGATCGGCCAGCACGCTGAACCGGCCCGTGTTAGGAATGTCGGTCGGCGCGACGATCACGTTGCCGCCGGCCGCCGTCGCTTGCGTCACCGTCGCATCGGCGTCTGCGACGGTGAAGTAAATCAGCCAATGCGGCGGCACGCCCGGCGGCCCTTGCAGCGGCATCATCCCGCCGATGGGCTGTTCACCGTTGATCCATTCGGTGTATTCCATTCCAGGAATTGTGCTGTCTTTGGTCGTCCAGCCAAACAGCTTGCTGTAAAACTCTTTCGCCTTGGCCGTATCGCTCGTCGCCAGTTCGCCCCAGCAAAACGCGCCGGGCGCGCCAACCACGTCTGCGCCGAAGTGTTCTTTGGGCTGCCACACCGAGAGCGCCGCGCCCGTTGGGTCTTTGAAAGCCACCATGCGTCCGTGCTCCATCACGTCCATCGGGGGACACAGCACTTCGCCGCCCAGTTCGGCGATCTTGGCGGCTGCGGCGTCGGCGCTGTCCACCGTGACATACGGCATCCAGTGCGTCGGCACACCGGCCATTTGCGGCCCCAGTTGGTAACACGCGCCGACCTCTTGGCCGCCCAGCGTGAAGGTCGTGTAAACGCCGCCCATTTCCGGCGGCAGCGGCGAGTCATTGAACTGCCAACCGAAGAGCTTGCCGTAAAACTCCTTGGCCCCGTTCTGATCGGTCGTGCCCAGTTCGAACCAGCAAAAATTGCCGGCGGGATGCTTCATCTGATTGCCCATAATGATTTCTCCTAGGGTTGATGTTGATGGTTGTAGTGGAAGGATCACAGTCAGGTCGGCGTGGATTGTGGCTTAGATCGGTCTGAATGAAAACCCGTGGCAGCATTTTTACAGTCTGGGGAAGTCTGGGGAAGTCTGGGGAAGTCCAGAGAAGTCCAGAGAAGTGGCGCAGCTTTGTATTGGGAGCAATGCAGGACTTTTCAAGACTTCCCCAGACTTCCCCAGACTGGCTGCCCAGCGTGAGACTTTCCGAACTTGCCCGCTTGCGGTCTGGACTTGGCGCCCGCTTGTGCCTAAGCTGCGGCGCGCGCCCAAACGGATAAGACCAGCGCAGCGCGTCAGTCCCCACAGCCTGACGCGCACGCGAGACCCCAAGCTATGGAAACCCTGAAAGACGAGTTGCTGAACCTCGCGTTCCAACTCGCCCACTTCATCCACAACGACAAAGAACTGGCCAAGCGCATCGCCGTCGCCGCGCTGGAAAAGCTCGACACCGCCGCGCTCGCGCAAGACAAACGCCTGTACTATCCGGGCCGCCGCAACAAAGTATCCATGACCGAATTGCACCTGCTGCAACGGCTGGTTTACGCCGAATCGGAACCACACGAACGCGCGCGCGAGCAACACACCAGCACGCCGCCCAGCGAAGAAACCTTGCTGATTCATTTCATCAAACACCTGGCCAAAATCACCGCCCGGCGCAATGCTATGCACGTCACGCTGGGCGTGAGCCGCTTGCTGCACCAATACACCACGCCCGAAACGACCGAGATTTACAACGCCGTGCTGCAAGACCCGGCGCGCGTGCCTAGCGAAGATTATTTCCGTTCGCGCAAAAAGACCTTGATGGAAGAACTGAAAAAAAGGTTTGGGATTTTGTTGAACACCACGCGCGTCACACGCGGCGAAGAACGCTTTGTCGCGCACACCCAACCGGAACGCTTCATAGACCTGACCCGCGAATGCCTGAACGCCTTTACGCCCTGGTTGACGGCCTGCTGTGTGCCCGCGAAATTCGCGCTGGCCGAAGGCTCGCTCAGCAACCTGGCCTTTCACGGCGGCGACCCCGACGCCGAACATTCCATCGAGATCAATCGCTTCCACGCCATCCTGCATCCGGACTGTTTTGAACGGCTGGTCACGGGCCTGGGCTACGCGCATCCTTCCACCCGGCTCGAAATCCCGCGCTTCTTTCTAAATTCGCGGCACGATCAAAACGACGACGAACAAAATCCGAACCCGCCCAAGCGAACTTCGGCCAAGCTCAATGACGAAGAGCGCAACGCCATCCGCCGCTATCTGAGCGATCAGTCACGCCGCCGCAAATACCTCTCGGCGGGCTTGCTGCTGTTTGTTGCTGAGGGCGAATTGCTCGCGCAACTCGACCCGCAACACGGCAACCGCGCCAGCTTCACCCTGCCCGAGCACGCCGAATTCATCGAAGTGCGCACGCGCGACGCCCA
>JANOWX010000779.1:0-2461 GCA_031418175.1 Acidobacteriota bacterium
GGGAATCGTCAGGCTGGCCCCGTCAATCATCACTTCTTTGCCACGTCCGCCGGAGCCGATGATGCTCGTCTCGCCGCGCGTGGAGTTTACGCCGGGCATGTACACCACAAACGCTGCGGCGCTGCGAATGCCGCCGGTGAACAGGGGCAGCGTGTTCATTAACTGGTTGGAGAAACTCTGGCCTCGCTCGCTGGTCTCCGATTCCAGCAGCGTCGCTTGGGCTGACACCTCAACGGTCTCCGAGACGTTGCCGACTTCCAACTGCAGGTCCAGCGGCAGGCGTTGCGCCACGCGGACTTCGATATTTTTGCGGTTCAGCTTCTTGAACCCGGTCTTCTCGGCCGACACTTCGTAAATGCCGACCGGGAGGCTGGCAAACACGTACACGCCCGCATCAGAACTCACCGTCGCGGTTTTCAAGCCGGTGTCCGTGTGCGTAGCAATTACGGTGGCTGCCGGTACAGCCCCCGTTGACTGATCTGTGACCGTTCCTGAAAGCGAGCCTGTGCTTTGTTGCGCCCGCACGCCTGTCGTCAGCAACAGCGCGAAGCAGAAAAGAGAGAGAATCTGTCGCAGGGTCTTCATTGCATCACCTCTTGTGTTTAGATAGTTGTTGGACTCCGGCCTTCCGCAAGGAAACCGTCGTGTTTATGCCTGTTTTAGAAGCAGTTGGCTGCGTGAGTTGCAACCGGGTATTCGTTCAGCAAAGCCGCGTCAATCGGTCAGTCAGTGGTTGATGGCGCACACAGTATTGTCAGTTGCCGACAGTGTCAAGTGGTTATACCAATAAGACGAATTTTGCCCCTGGGTACGCCTGGGTACGCACGGCTTCCAGCCTGCGGCCACGGCGGCGGACGAAACAATGCTGGAGGATTTTCTGCCGGCATTCATTGCTCCACGGCCGCGCCCGCAGGCTGGAAGCCGTGCGTACCCAGGGTCAGTTCACCCGCACCGTCTCCTCCCAAAAGCGCCACTTGCTGAACCCGGCGCGCGGCGCGGCCCCGTCGAGTTGCAAGCCGAAAGTGTTGGGCAAGGCTTCGCGCAAGACCTGGTTGCGGAAGCTGAGCCGGGTAAAGGTCGCTGCGCCGTAATTGATTTGATTGCCGCTGAGTTTGGCGAACAGATAAGACGCATCGGTCTCGAATTCGCCGTACTTCACCTTGCCCAGCGCGTATTGATAGCGCGGCCCAATCTGTTCGCGCGCCAAATCCATTTCCAGATCGAGCTTGACGCAGAGGTATGACCTGTCGCCGCCGTCCGTGATTTCCAGGCCGAGCGCGCGGCCCGCCTTGTCCACGTCCAGCAGCTTGAATTGCGGATAGGCGATGTCGCCGCTGGCGCTGTGCGGGAAGAGCACGGTCACGAAGAATTCGTAGTCGCCCGCCTGATAAAACTGCGCGTTGGTTTGATAGATCGCCGTCTCGTCTTGGAAGTGGCGCGAGATGGGAAACGTGCCGATCTGTTTGCCCTGCGCGTTTTCAGGAAAGCGAATCGTCAGCACCTTGTCTTGCGGCAACTCGTCCGTCTGGATTTTGTCGTAGCGCGTCTCGAAGCTTTGCCCATTGCCTGATTGGCCCTGGCCGATGACTTGGCGCGTGTGCCAAAGGTTGGTAAAGGTGTAGTAATCGGGCCGCAGCACCTTGATGCCGTCCACCACGATGAAATAGTCGCGCGCCTTGACGTGCGTGACGACGCGATCCCATTGGTAGCCGAGTTCCTCGTCAAGCACGCGCGTGCGGCTGGCGTCCACGTCTTTGAACTTCAGGAAGTCAATCTTCTGCGTGCGGACTTTCCGATACGCGCCGGAGTTGCGGATGAATTCGTAAACGCCTTGCGTCTTGCCGCGTTTGTTTTTGCGCGCGACGACGCGGTTGTGGAAGTAATCGGCCCGCCATTCGCCAAACGGGCCGCTGGGCAAATCGGGGCGATAGCCGCCGTCGTGCAGCAGCACCGAACCGCCCGACATCAGCAGGGCGATGCTGTTTTCGTCGGCGTGGCCGTGGTGCATCTTTTCCTCTTCGACCGACAGCGTCTGGCGCAGGTAATCGCGCCCCAGCAGCTCGCCGTCGCCCTCGTCGCGGTAATTCAACAGCAGCATCGTTGCATCGCGCTGCCAGCCGTTGCGGAAGACGACTTTCTTGCCGATCACGTCTTCCAGCACATCGCCGCTCAGATTGGTTGGAGCCTGCGGTTTGATCGAATCGTCAGCCCAGCGGCAGGCATCGGTAAAGGGTGAGCCAACGCCCGCGCCGATGTTGACGTTGGTGAGGTCAGTGAGGTTTTGCGTCTTGGCAGCGCGTTCGAGCGCGCGGCGGGTCAACTGCTCGGCGACGTATTTGTAAACCGGATTGCGGTAGAGCGTCGCGGCCTTTTCATACACGGGCACGAAGCGTTCCCAGCCGCCGTTCCAGTGCGCGTCGCCGAAATCGGCGATGTTGCCGTGCGGCGTCAGCAGTTGCGC
>JANOWX010000780.1:0-11092 GCA_031418175.1 Acidobacteriota bacterium
CCGCAGCCTGGAAGGACTGCGCTCCCAGGTATTGAGCCTGTCCCAATGTTCTGCGGTTTTATTTAACGCGCAATTGAAGCTGAAAACAGCCTGTGGACCTTTGTCTCTGCCACTGATGGGCTTTCTTTACGCCAAAACAAAATTTCAGGAACTGCAAGTTGACACTTTGTGAAACCGTGTGCTACTTATCCCGACTTAAATTTTGGCCTGCATTTTCGGTCTTGTTGTCTATGCGGTGGAACTTATCATCCCCGAGGAGAGTCACGCGGTGAATCCTGCTTTGATCCTGCTGTTGGAAGGAAGCGTAATCAGTATTGACGGCTCTTTCCTATTCATTTTTATCAGCATTTTTCTGTTGATCTTCATTCTCAACCGGACGCTCTTTGCGCCCATCAACCAGGTGCTCGACGAGCGCGAGCATTTGGGCGCGGGCCGCTTGCACGAAGCCAAACACCTGCTCAAGCAATACGACGAGCGGCTCAACAATTACGAACAACAGATTCGCCAGGCCCGCGCGGGCGCTTATCAAGAGCTTGAAAGCCAGCGCAAAGAAGCCTTGACCGCGCGCCAGCAACTGCTGGAACTGGTCAAGCAAGAGACCTCGACGCAACTCAACGCCGCCAAAGACGAGATCGCGCAACAGGCCGCCGCCGCGCGCCAGACGCTGGAACATGAAGCGCGCGCGATGGCCGCGACCATCTCATCCCAGATTCTGAAACGCCCCGTTGGCTAAGCCGCCAGAGGAGAACAGGAGACTTAGAGCTAAACATGAAAAGCATCACGCACCTACGTTCCTTGCCCTACTTGCTGCCTGTCCTGTTTGCCCAGCCGGTTTTACTGGCCGGCGGGTTGCACCCCGCGATTCCCAAGGCCGTCAATCTCGCCATCTTTTTAACCGTGCTGTATCTGCTGTTGCGCAAACCGGCGCGCAAGTTTTTCGCCGAGCGCCTGGCCTCCGTGCGCGCCACGCTCGACCGCGCCGCCAAAGAAAAGGCCGAAGCTGAAGCAAAGATCAACGAATTGAATACACGGCTGAGCAAGCTGGATGCTGAGGTCGCCGAGATTCGCGCCCAAGCCGAACGTGAAGCCGTCGCTGAACGCGCACGGTTGAAAGCCGAAGCACAGGCCGATGCCGACAAGCTGCGCGCCACCGCCAAACGTGAGATCGAAGGCGCGAAACAAGCCGCGCTCGTCCAGTTGCGCGAATTCACCGCCGGCAAAGCCGTCGAACTCGCCGAACAATTGATCCGCCGCGAATTGACGCCGCAAGACGACGCCAAGCTGCTGCAACGCGTCGGCGAGGAACTAAGCAAAGTGAGCTAGTAGCCGACTACTGACTACCGGCTACCGACTACTGATTCATATGAGTGTTGCCACGATTGCCAATCGCTACGCCCGCGCGCTCGCCGACGTCATCGTCGAGAAACGCGAGGTTGCCGAAGTTGCCGCCGAGTTGAAACAGTTCGCCACCATGGTCGAAGGCCACGCGCAATTGCACGAGGTCTTCGCCAGCCCTGTCATTGCGCCGGAGCGCAAACGCGCCGTGTTGAATGAACTGATAACTCGCCTGAAGTCGCGCCAGACCGTGCAGAACTTTTTGCAATTGCTGCTGGCCAACAACCGCTTGCATCAATTGACGCCGATGGTGCGCGCGCTCGAAAAAGAACTGGACGGGCGTATGAACATCGTGACCGCCGAGATCGTCACGGCCCGCAACATCAACGCCGACGAACAAAAACTGTTGCACGACAAATTGAAAGTTGTGACCGGCAAAGAAGTGCGGCTGCAGTATAAGACCGACCCGGAAATCATCGGGGGCGTCGTCACGCGCATCGGCAGCAAGGTTTATGACGGTTCGATCAAGAACCAATTGGCGCAAATGAAAGAGCGCCTGATGCAGTGAATGTACGGCAAGCTGTCAGCTTGCCGTACGCCCAAGCATAAGACGTATTCAAAGTTATTCTTAAGCATCGAGCGGGTGCAGCCCGCAAGCTTGCGGCAAGCTGGCAGCTTGCCGTACATCGGAGAGCAAATATGGCAGACGAGATCAGAGCAGATGAGATCAGCAAAATTATTCGCCAGCAGATCGAGAACTTCGACACTGGCGTCACCGTGGCCGAAGTCGGCACGGTCATCAAGGTCGGTGACGGCATCGCCGAATTGCACGGCCTGGAACAGGTCATGGCCGGCGAGTTACTAGACTTCGGGCAAGGCGCCTTCGGCTTGGCGTTGAACCTGGAAGAAGACAAGGTCGGCGCGGTGTTGTTGGGCGATTACCAAAAAATCAAAGAAGGCGACATCGTCAAACGCACCAAGCGCATTATCGAAGTCCCCGCCGGCGAAGCCATGCTGGGCCGCGTGGTCAACGCGCTCGGCCAGGCCATGGACGGCAAAGGCCCGATTGTGACCAAGGACTTCATGCCCATCGAACGCATTGCCCCCGGCATCGTTGATCGCCAGGGCGTGAAAGAGCCTATGCAGACGGGCCTGAAAGCGATTGATTCGATGGTGCCCATCGGGCGCGGCCAGCGCGAACTCATCATCGGCGACCGCCAGACCGGCAAGACCGCCGTCGCGCTCGACACGATTATCAACCAACGCGGCAAGGACGTGATTTGCATCTACGTCGCCATCGGCCAGAAAGCTTCAACCGTCGCGCAAGTGCAAGCCACGCTCGAAAAGTATAACGCGATGAGTTACACGATCATCGTGGTGGCTTCTGCATCCGAACCGGCGGCCATGCAATACATCGCGCCCTACTCCGGCTGCGCCATCGGCGAATACTTTATGGATCAAGGCAAGGCTGTGCTCTGCGTTTACGACGACTTGTCGAAGCACGCCGCCGCGTATCGTGAAATCTCGCTGCTGCTGCGCCGTCCGCCGGGCCGCGAAGCCTATCCGGGCGACGTGTTCTATCTGCACTCGCGTTTGCTGGAACGCGCGGCGAAATACAGCGATGCCAAAGGCGGCGGCTCGATCACGGCGCTGCCGGTGATCGAAACGCAAGCGGGCGACATTTCGGCTTACATCCCGACCAACGTGATCTCGATCACCGACGGGCAAATCTTTTTGGAATCCGATCTGTTCAACTCCGGCATACGCCCCGCGATCAACGTGGGCAACTCGGTCAGCCGCGTCGGCGGCAACGCGCAGGTCAAGGCGATGAAAAGCGTCGCGGGCACGTTGCGCCTGGATTTGGCGCAGTACCGCGCGCTCGCCGCCTTTGCGATGTTCGCGTCCGACCTCGACGAAGCTTCGCGCAAACAGTTGGCGCGCGGCCAGCGCTTGACCGAATTGCTCAAGCAGGATCAATACGTGCCGATGGATGTGGAAAAACAAGTCATCGGGATTTGGGCGGCGTCGAATAACTACGCCGACGATGTCGCGGTCGAAGACATCCGCAAGTTCGAGTCCGAGTTGCTCAAGTTCATCGAGAACAGCAAAGGCTCGCTCTTGCAGGAGCTGCGCGATAAGAAAGTGGTTGACGACAGCGTCAAAACGCAATTGCAAGCCGCGCTGAAAGAGTTCAAAGAACGCTTCAACGCGCAGGCCAAGACGGCCAAAGCGTAAGACCGTAGGACAGACTTTAGTCTGTCCTAGCGCACCGGACAGACTAAAGTCTGTCCTACCCTGATTTAGTATGCCTAGTATTCAAGACCTGCGGCGCCGCTTGCGCGCCGTCAAAAGCACCCAACAGATCACCAAGGCGATGAAGATGGTCGCGGCGGCCCGCTTGCGCCGCGCGCAGGAACGCGTGCAGGCGGCGCGCCCCTACACCAAGAAGATGACGCAGATTCTGGGTGATCTGGCGCGGCGCTCGCCCGACTTCAAACACCCGTTGCTGGCTTCTCTGTCAGAGGGTGCCGACGCCGAAACGCCCAGCAGCGAGCGCCTCATCCTCGCGCTGATCACGGCGGACAAAGGGTTGTGCGGCGGCTTCAACACCAACCTCATCAAAGCGGCCAATGAATTCCTGCGGCAACATGCGCGCGATCAGGTCGAGCTGGTGCTGATCGGACGCAAGGGCAATGATTTTTTCCATCGCCGCAACATCGCCATTCGGCGCGCGCACATCGGCATCACGGGTTCCGGCAAAGTCAGCGCGACCGACGCCATCGCCATCGGCCAGCAACTGATCGCCGATTTCACCAACGAAGCGCAGCCACCGGAAGCCAAAGTTGACAAGGTCTACCTGCTCTTCGGCGAATTCAAATCGGCGCTCGTGCAAAAGCCCTCGCTGGTGCAGTTGCTGCCCATCGGCCAATTGCCTGAGGACGAAGCCACTGGAGGGGGTGAAGCCGGAGGCGATTATCTTTACGAACAAAAACCGGCGGAGATTTTTGAAGTGCTGCTGCCCAAACTGATCGAGAATCGCATTTATCAGGCCTTGCTCGAATCGGTGGCTTCTGAAATGGGTTCGCGCATGACCGCGATGGATTCGGCCTCGAAGAACGCCAGCGAAGTGATTGACCGCTTGACGCTGAACATGAACCGCGTGCGCCAGGCCGCCATCACGCGCGAAATCATCGAGGTCGTCAGCGGCGCCGAAGCCCTCTGATGAAGGCGGATTGCGGATTGCGGATTGCGGAATTTTGTGGCCCTCAGGCGCTCACGAAATTCCGCAATCGCATTTTAGCAAGCTCAACCAATGGAACCACCCGCGCACAGAACTGATTCCGCATTCCGCATTCCGCCTTCCGCAATCATTTATTGGTTGCCGCCCCTGCTCTGGATGGCCGCGATGTTCGGCTTTTCGACGGACGCCTTCTCTGCCGATAACACCGGTTCGCGCCTCGCGTGGTTGCTGCGGCTGCTCTTCCCTGCCATTCCCGAGAGCCAGTACCAGACGGTTCATTTTCTCATTCGTAAAGCTGCTCATTTCACCGAATATGGCTTCCTCGCCCTGTTGTGGTTTCGCGCCTGGCGGGCCGACGCGCCGCTGAAATGGCACTGGCGCTGGGCCGCACAGGCCTTTGCCATCGTCGCAGCCTGGGCGCTGTTGGACGAATGGCATCAGACCTTCACCGCCAATCGCACGGGTTCTATTTACGACAGCTTGTTGGATATGAGTGGCGGGTTGACGGCGTTGCTGGCGCTCTGGCTGGTACAACGCCGGCGCTTTTCGGGGTGCTGATCACGGTGATTCCCGGAGCAGGCGGCTGTTTAACCTGACCCCCGCAGAGGATTATTTACAGGAAGAAATTTTTTGCCCGCGTTGACCCATTCGTTTTGCGCACTTATGCTGCGCACTGCTCAAGCAGACCTCTTCTCACACTGGCAAATACATCGTGGCAGAAAACGCTTCGCACAACGTCACCCAACTCCTGCTCGCCTGGCAGCACGGTGAAGCTGCGGCGTTGGATGAATTGATGACCGTCGTCTATGACGAGTTGCGGCGGCTGGCGGCGGGCCGCTTGCGGCAGGAACGCGCCGATCACACGCTGCAACCGACGGCGCTGGTCAACGAGGTCTATTTGCAATTGGTGGATCAGCGGCAGGTCAACTGGCAGAATCGCGCGCACTTTTTCGGCGCGGTGGCCGAGATCATGCGGCGCTTGCTGGTAGACCACGCGCGCCGCCATCTGGCTGAGAAACGCGGCGCGGGCGCGCTCAAAGTTTCGCTCACCAATGTTGCCGTCGTGCCCGATACCGAACCCGACATTGACGTGATCCTGCTTGATCAAGCGTTGACGGAACTCGCCAGCCTTGATCCGCCGCTGGCCCGGCTGGTCGAATTGCGCTACTTCGGCGGCTTGTCGGTGGAAGAGACGGCGGAAGTTCTGAGCCTCTCGCCCGCCACGATCAAACGTCACTGGCAGACGGCCAAAAGCTGGCTGCATCAGCGTATGACCGCGGGCGCGTGAGGGCGCTGGCAGACGTGAGGGCACTGGCAGAAAGGATGCGCTAAGACAGTTATGGCAATCACGGAAAAATATCTCAATCCCTTCACCGATTTCGGCTTCAAGAAACTGTTTGGCAGCGAGCCGAACAAAGACCTGTTGATTGACTTCCTCAACCAACTGCTGCCGCCCGAACACCAGATTCAGGAACTGACCTACGCGCGCAACGAACTGCTCGGCGACACGCGGCTGGATCGCGGCGCGGTCTTCGACATTTATTGCGTCAGCCCCAGCGGCGAACACTTCATCGTCGAGATGCAGAAGGCCAAACAGGTTTACTTCAAAGACCGCAGCCTCTATTACGCAACCTGGCCGATTCGCGAACAGGGGCGGCGCGGCGACGATTGGAATTTCGAACTGACGCCGATCTATCTGATCGGCATCCTCGACTTCGTCTTCGCCGAAGACAAAGACGACCCCGAGGTCTGCCATCGCGTGCAGTTGAAAGACCAGGTCAACCGCGTCTTTTACGACAAGCTGCTGCTGATCTACCTGGAGATGCCGAAGTTCACCAAGACGGAAGACGAGTTGGAGACGCTCTTCGACAAGTGGCTCTACGTGCTCAAGCACCTGCCCAAGCTGACCGCCCGCCCGGCCAAATTGCAGGAACGCGTTTTCGCCAAGCTGCTGGACGCGGCGGAGGTCGGCAAATTCGACCGGGACGAGATGCTGGCTTACGAGAACAGCCTAAAGCATTACCGCGATTCGAAGAACGTGATTGACACGGCGAAGGTGGAAGCGCGCGCGGAAGGGCGGGCCGAAGGCAAGCTCGAAAGCAAGCTCGAAGTCGCGCAACAAGCCTTGAAAGAAAACCTGCCGCCGGCGCTCATTGCCAAACTTACCGGCTTGAGCGAAGCGGAAATCGAAGCCTTGCGGTCATAATTCCATTCGCAACCGATCATCCCCACACAATGTCTCCTGAACGTTGGCAACAAATCCGGCAGCTTTTGAAGCGGCGTTGGAGCATCCTTCAGGCGTGCGCGCAGCGTATCTGACCGAAGCCTGCGGCACGGATGATGGGTTGCGCCGCGAAGTCGAAACCATGCTCGCCGCCCTGCAATCTGCTGAAGATTCTGACAGTGGCTTTCTCGAAACGCCGCCCGGCCAATTGGCCGCCGCCGTGGCTGCTGCGCAACCGGGGCAGTTGCGCAGCGGCGAAACCTTGGGGCATTTCGAAATCGAAACTTTGCTGGGCTGTGGCGGCATGGGCGAAGTTTATCTGGCCCGCGACCAACACTTGCAACGGCAGGTGGCACTCAAAGTCTTGCGCGCCGGATTCACGCATGACCCCGCGCGCGTGCGGCGCTTTGAACAGGAAGCCCGCGCGGCCTCGGCGCTCAATCATCCAAACATTGCGATGGTCTTCGACCTCGGCACGACGGCGCGCGGCCATTTCATCGCGATGGAATACGTCGAAGGCCAGACGCTGCGCGCCCGTTTGAAGGCAGGCAAGCTGTCGCTCGACACTGCCTTGGACATCGCCCTGCAACTCGCCACCGCGCTGGACGCCGCGCATCAAGCGGGCGTCATTCACCGCGACATCAAACCCGAAAATCTCATGCTGCGGCCCGACGGTTATTTGAAGGTGCTTGATTTCGGCCTGGCCAAACTAACCGAAGGGCGCGCCGCCCCGGACAAGCGCTCAACTGATTCCACCCGCACGGGCACCGCGCCTGGGACAGTGATGGGCACGATTAGTTATATGTCGCCCGAACAGGCGCGCGGACAGGAAGTGGACGCGCGCAGCGACCTGTTCAGCCTGGGCGTGGTCTTATACGAATTGGCGACCGGGCAATTGCCGTTCGAGGGCGCGACGCCGAGCGATGTGCTGGCCGCCATTTTGAAAAGCGAGCCGCCCGCGCTGACTGAACACATCCCCGCCGCGCCCGCCGAATTCCAACGCATCATCAGTCTGGCCTTGTGCAAAGGGCGCGACGCGCGTTACCAAACCGCCGCCGCCTTGCTCAACGAGCTGCGCGAATTGAAGCGGAACCTGTCGGAGCAAAGCGAAGACAGCGCCACGACGGGGCCGCGCAAAGCGATTGCCAAGACCAGCACCATCGCCGCCACGCCCACGCAATCCAGCGCCGAATATGTCGTCAACGAAATCAAACGGCATAAACTCGCCGCCACTGTTGTCTTGCTCGTGCTGCTGCTGAGCGTAGCGGCGTACCTGTACGTCGCACGCAACTCACGCGCGGCCACGTCAGCGCAGATCAAATCATTGGCCGTACTGCCGCTCGTCAATGTGTCGGGCGCGCCCGAGCAGGAGTATTTCAGCGACGGCCTGACCGAAGCCCTGATCACCGATCTGGCCGGGCTGGGCGGGTTGCGCGTCATCTCGCGCACCTCGGCCATGCAATACAAAGGCGCGCGCAAAGCCCTGCCGCAAGTGGCGCGCGAGTTGAACGTCGAGGCCGTGCTCGAAGGCTCTGTCACGCGCGTCGGCGACCGCGTGCGCATCACCGCGCAATTGATTCACGCGCCCAGCGAAACGCCGCTCTGGGCCCATAGTTACGAACGCGACGTGCACGACGTGCTCGCGCTGCAACGCGAAGTCGCGCGCGACATCGCCACCAACATCAGCCTCAAATTGTCGCCCGAGGAACAGCGCCACCTGGCCGACGCGCGCCCGGTCAATCCGGCGGCTTATGAAGCTTATTTGCAAGGCCGTTACTATTGGAACAAACGCACGGCGGCAGGGCTGGACAAGGCCATCGCCTATTTTCAGGAGGCGTTGCGTAGCGCGCCTGATTACGCCATGGCCTATGCCGGACTGGCCGATTCCTATCAGTTGCTGACGCCGTACCGCAATGTCCCGGCGGCTGAGTCATACGCCAAATCGAAAGAGGCAGCGTTGCGCGCATTGGCCCTTGACCCGACGTTGGGCGCGGCTTATGCGTCGCTGGCCGTGGTCAAACACGAATACGATTGGGACTGGCCGGGAGCCGAGCAGGATTTCAAACGCGCCCTCCAATTGAATCCGAACTACGCCCCGGCACATCAATGGTACGCCGAGTTCTTGACGCGCATGCGCCGTTTCGACGAAGCGCACGCCGAGATCGAGCGCGCCCACGACTTGGACCCGCTGTCACTGATCGTCAATTCGGTGGGCGGCTGGGTTTATCTAAACGCCCGCCAGCCGGAACGCGCGATCAAGCAATTGCACAAAACGATCGAGTTGGATGCGAACTTCCCCCCAGCGCACGGCTATCTGGGACTGGCCTACCAACAGCAAGGAGAGTTTGGGCAAGCGCTGGCCGAATTCCGCCGCGCGCTGGAATTGTCGGGGCGCAATCCGCGCTATCTGCCGTGACTCAGGCGCTGGCGGGTGAGCCACGCGCGGCACGTCAAACGCTGGCCAAGTTGCTGCGCCTCAATGCGCAGCAGCGCGTCCAACCCTTCCATCTGGCGAGCGTTTACACCGCCCTGGGCGAACGTGAGCAGGCCTTTGCCTGGCTGGAAAAAGCCTATCAGGAACGCGGCGTGTGGCTGCTCTTCCTACATCTTGATCCGCTCTTTGACCGCTTGCGCCCGGACGCGCGGTTTGCGGCGTTGCGCGCGCGCGTGGGGCTGCCGGAGTAAGAGCGGAAGGCGCGCTGCTTATGTTCATACACATGCGCAGCCGCACTTTGCCGTTGCTTTCCGCGCTAACAATTCACTTGCTTTCGCCCCGCCAACTATGGTTTATATGCCCCTGCAATTCGGACGTACAGACATTCATTGGTGCCCATTCCCAGATCAACAAACAACTCCAGCTTCCCCGTCGAGCCGAGCCATCATCCCCTTTCGGATTTTCACTTGCGCAAGTAATGCGCCCATCGCCTTATGGACTTTCTGCCTTTTGCCCTGCCGGACATCGGCGAGGAAGAAATCACTGAAGTCGTCGAAGCGTTGCGCTCCGGCTGGTTGACGACCGGGCCGAAGACAGCCCGCTTTGAAAGCGACTTTGCCGAGTTCATTGGCGCCGATAACGCTGACGCAGTGCAGGCGCTGGCCGTCAATTCAGCCACGGCGGGCTTGCATCTGGCGCTCGAAGCCGTCGGCGTCGGCGCGGGCGATGAAGTCATCACGACGACCTACACCTTCACCGCCACCGCCGAAGTCATACGCTATCTAGGCGCGCACCCGGTGCTGGTGGATATTGATCCGCTGACCTTCAATCTCGATCCCGCGCAAATCGAACGCGCCATCACGCCGCGCACCAAGGCGATCATTCCGGTGCATTTCGGCGGACTGGCTTGCGAGATGGATGACATCCTTGCGATTGCGCGCAAACACAAGCTGCGCGTGATCGAAGACGCCGCGCACGCGCTGCCGACGCGCTATCGCGGCAAGCTAGTGGGCGCGCTGGCCAGCGATGCGACGGTCTATAGCTTTTATGCCACCAAAACCATCACGACGGGCGAAGGCGGCATGATCGTGACGCGCGATGCTGAGTTGGCCCGGCGTTGCCGCACGATGCGCTTGCACGGCATCAGCCGCGACGTGTTTGACCGCTACACCTCGACCAAGCCGGGTTGGCATTACGAAGTCGTCGCGCCGGGCTTCAAATACAACATGCCCGACATGGCCGCAGCGCTCGGGATACAACAATTGAAAAAGGCCTGGCGCTTTCAGGGACAGCGGCAAGCGCTGGCTGAACGCTACGATGCGGCGTTTGACGCGCTGCCCGTGATCTTGCCGCCCCGCGCAGAGCCGGGCGATTTGCACGCCTGGCATCTTTACGTGATTCGCTTGCGCGATGCCGCGCCGCTCAAACGCGACGAATTTATTCAACGGATGGCCGAACGCGGCATCGGTTGCAGCGTTCATTTCATTCCGCTGCACCAGCATCCGTATTGGCGCGACACCTATCAGTTGCAGCCCGAAGATTTTCCGGCGGCGCAAGCGGCGTATGAACGCGCTGTGAGTTTGCCGCTTTACACGCGCATGACTGAAGCCGAGCAGCAGCGTGTGATTGCTGCCGTCACCGAATTGTTGCGGGTTGAGGCGCCGCAGTCCGCGCGTCTCACCGGCAATGCGATGGCGGCGAAGTTTTCGTGGTAAAGAACTAGGACTTACGCAAAAGCGCATGGAGTTCAGGCTTCAGCCGGTGTTCGTGTACTCCAAGAAAGGCTGTAGCCTGTACTCCCAGCGCTTGCGCCACGTTTTTTTGAACTTCCGCGTAAGTACTAATAACATTTGTTTTT
>JANOWX010000781.1:0-3377 GCA_031418175.1 Acidobacteriota bacterium
CGGGCGGAAAGATTGTTGCGCATGATATTTCGCGCACAGGCATTCCAGCGCAAGATCGCGTCATCGTTGCCAGCGGGTTTGAGCGGTTCGGCTTTCTCGTACCAAGCCATCGCCTCGCGCAACCATTCATAACCATCGTGGTTGGCGCCCGGCCCGCCTTGTTGCAAACGCACTTTGGCCTGTCGTTCGCAAATTAGTCCGGCGTAGTAGTTGCGCTGATAATCGTCCGTCAAGCGCGGCAAAAGCTCTTTCGCCTGGCGCGCGCCCGCCGCGTAACCTTTCGCCATCCGGTCGGTCAGCGCCACCAGCAGCGTCACCAGTGCCTGCTGGTTAGCCGGCTCGATTTCCAGCACGTCCAGACAGATGCTTTCAGCCGCGCCCGGTTCGTTGAGCAAGCGGTAAAAATGGGCGCGCTCCAGCGCCTGCGGCACGGCGTCCGGATGAATCTTTTTCAACTCAAACATATCTTCTCCCTAGAGATTCCACAGCAAATACGCCGCCAGCAACGTGCCCACAATCGCGCTGCCATAACACATGACCGCGATCAATTCGTTCAGATGCTTGATCTGCAATCCGTCGTAAAGCGTGAAGCGAAACCGGTGCGCGCCGTGAAAGAGTGGGAACGAACACAACCCGAACAGCACCAGCCGCGTCAATGGCTGCCGCGCCAATTCCAGCAAACTCCCATAACTCGGCGCTTCGAGCCAGCCTAGCGGAAAGGCCAGTCCGAACAGCAACAGCAGAATCGGAAAGGCCAGCGCCGACAGCATCCCGCCCGCGCTGAACAAAGACCACAAAAACGGCTCATTCGATCTTTTGCCCACGGCTAATTCCCTCCCTTCACGAACCAGTAAATGAGCGCCGACAGCACAACCCAAATCACATAATTCGGCGCGGCAATCATCCAGTCAGCTAAGCGCTTGCCGCCCACGCGGATTGGCGGCATGGCTTTCGGCGTCAGGTTGAACCAAGTGATCGAGTGATAGAGCACGAACAGCAACGCAATCACCGTCAGCAGCACGACCGGCGGCCAGCGCAGCCACGCCTGCAACTCCGCGTAATCCCCCGCGCCGCGTCCCAGCGTCCACACCGTCAGCAACAACAGCAAGCCAACGTAGCCCACGGCCAGACTGCTCAATTCGCGCAGGATGAATTTGAACGAGCGCCACTGTTGCGCCCACCACCAAGTCGAGACGCGCTTGCGATACCACTTCGGACGATAAAGATTGTAGGTCGGTGCAGCTCTCATTTGTCGCCTCCTTCTTTCTTCCACGGCATCAGCAACGACTTGTACCACTCGGTCGTGGCCTTGATCTTGTATTGCTGAATCGCGCCCGCCGGGTCAACGTGTTTCGGGCAAGCCTTCGTGCATTCGCCGTTGAAGGTACAACCCCAAATGCCGTCGTGTTGCGAGAGTACGTCCAGCCGTTCCTCGCTGCCCTGATCGCGCGAATCGCCGTTGTAGCGTTGCGCCAGCGCGATGGCCGCCGGCCCGATGAAATGTTCATCCAGCCCGACCACCGGGCACGCGGCGTAACAGCACAGGCAGTTGATGCACATGCTGAACTGTTTGAAGTTGTCCAACTGCTGCGGCGTTTGCAGGTACTCGCCTTCGGCCAGCGGCTTCTCTTCGTCGCGCACGAGCCAGGGCTTGACGCTTTTGAGCTTGTCCATGAAGCCGGTGATCTCTACGACCAAATCGCGCACGACGGGGAAGTAACGCAACGGCTCCACGCGAATCGGCCCCGGCGCGTAATCCGTCAAAAAGGCGGCGCAAGTCAGCTTCGGCTCGCCGTTGACCATCATCCCGCAACTGCCGCACACGCCCATGCGGCACGACCAGCGATAAGCGAGCGTGCCGTCCAGCTTGTCCTTAATGTGGTTCAAGGCATCCAGCACGACCCAGTCTTTGTTGAGCGGCACATCGAAACGCTCAAAGGTGGGTTCGCCTTCTTGTTCGGGGCGATAACGCGCTACTTCCAGGGTGATTGTTTCAGCCATAGATTTTCTTTCCTCAGTCTCCCATCACTTGCACAGCAGAATATTGCGCCACCGCCAGGTAACGTTCCGGCTAATAGCGAGCAGGCTCAACCAGAAAGCTAACGTTGAGCATCGGACTCATTCGATAGCTGCTACCAGTTGTTTGATATTCGGCTGTTGATTATCAAGTTGTGACTGATTAACCGTTACGCTCCGTCCAGCTACTGCGTGAGAACCAGCCGTCAGACAAACAATTGGTATTCCGAGGGAACTGGAAACAACCGATGCCGTATTTGCATCGACAATTTCAAATTGAAACATACTGTTGAATGCAGTTCTATTCACAGGGCTTCCTGACCCAGTAGGATGGATATGAAACACATTAGGGTTCTTTTGCCAAACGGCCCAAATTTCATCCCCAATCTCGTGAACAACGGTACGAAATGCCCTAGCAGACTTGACGTACTGAGTCAGGCGATTTCCTGCATAGCAATAGATTTTTGGAATAGATAGTCTAAATTGCTGGGAATAGAGATAGAACTGTGATTGCGGGCTTCCAGGTGTACGCATAACTCCATATAACAATGCAAGGACGGCTCGAACAGCACGCTTTGAGGAACCGTCCGCAGAAAACGGAATAATGAGCCTATCGGAAGCGGATAATGCGAGTTCGGTATAAATTGAGAAACTAGGATTGCAGTCAATAAATACTGTTGTGTCGGATTGATTCCAAAGTTGCTGAATATCCTTGATGAGATCACTTATCCAAGTGTGAACAATCCTCCAAGCATCGGTAGGACCTGGAGTTGTTGCGCCCAGTACTCTGGACGCTTGTATTTCTAACTGTTCGTCACCCGACACTAGAAATAGGTTTGCAGGTACTGCCGAATTTTGTTGGGAGACTCCGACAAGATAGCCGGAGCCAGTTTGGGGGTTAACGTACGGACTCAGTATGCGGTCTTCTAAATAGCCGGAGATAGTTTTTCGTGGCGCTTGGTTGCTCAAACTATCGAGAGCACGCTCTCCAGCCGCCATCCCGCCAAGTAACATTCCGGATGCGTTTGCTTGCGGACACAGATCAATTACCAGGATTTTTTGCCCCGGATGCGTTCTAGCGTACTCGCTGGCGATTTGAAAAGTGAGATAGCTTTTCCCAACGCCGCCTTTGTTGTTCCATATTGCGTAAATAGCCATTTATTCTTCTACCGGGCAGTTGTCGATTCCGCTATGACTACATCGCCGTCTGCAACGACATCCATGGAAAATCGGCTGCCGTGCAACAGTGACATGCCAACGAGTGATGCTCCGTCGCCTTCTAGTACCAGCACCTTACGATTTTGCCCGTGCCAGGAAACCGTAGCGTGATAAGCCTTCAGGTAAACAACGCTGCCATCGCC
>JANOWX010000782.1:0-6037 GCA_031418175.1 Acidobacteriota bacterium
TCCGCGACAAAGTCATCACGCTGATCACACCGGTGGTCGAGGTGGACGGGCGCGACCGACAAGTGGACGTTTATAACTGGCATCTGGCGAATCCGGGCAAGAACTGGCCGAACCTGATTTATTGGGGCAAGTACGTTGCACACGACAACAACCGCGATTCGATGGCGCTGACATTGAAGCTCACGCAAAACGTGCTCAACACCTACACCAGTTGGCGCGCGCAGGTGCTGCACGACCTGCACGAATCGGTGGCGTACCTCTATGACAATACGGTCGGCGCGGAGCCCTACAACGCCTGGCTCGATCCGATCCTGACCAACGAATGGCACATGATCGGTTGGAACAACGTCGGTGAGATGACCAAGATGGGCATGCCGGGCGTGTTCACTTACGGCACGTTCGACACCTGGTCGCCCAGCTATCTGATGTTCATCGCGGCGTCGCACAACGGCATCAGCCGCCTCTATGAAACCTTTGGTAACGGCGGCGCGGACACGGTCGAACGCACACTCTCGCCCAACGAGTATTCGCGCACCTGGTACAAACAGAACCCGCCGCTGCCCAAGGCCAAATGGTCGCAGCGCAACAACAACAACTATCAGCAAACGGGCCTGCTCGTCTCGCTCGCGCAATTTGCCGCGAATGACAAATACTTCCTGCGCAACTTCTATCTGAAGAGCAAGAACTCGATCCTGAAGCCGAAGACTTCCGGCCCGGCAGCGTATGTTTTTCCGAAGAATGATCCGCGCGCGGGCGGCCAGGCCGAGTTGCTGCGCCTGTTGCAAATGCAGGGTTGCGAGGTGCATCAGGCGACAGCGGCCTTCACCGTGACGTTGCCGGCGAAAAAGAAACCGGCGCGGCCCCCCGGCGCACCGGAAACACGCGCTGGGGACGGCGATGGCAATGGGGGCAATGGCGGACAAGAAGCCAAGCCTGAAACCAAGCCTGAGCCTGAGACGCGCGAGTTTGCGGCGGGCAGTTACATTGTGCGGATGGATCAGCCGTATAGCCGCATCGCCGATATGATGCTGGATTATCAGTACTGGTCGCCGAATGATCCGCAGCGCAACATCTACGACGACACGGCCTGGACGTTCGGCGAGTTGAACAACGTGCAAGTCGTGCGCGTGACCGATGTCAAAGTGCTCGACGCCGCGATGGAAATGGTCAAGGGCGAAGTCAAAGCGCCCGGCGGGATGATCGGCAAAGGCAACATCTACGTCATCAATCACAACGCCGACAATGCGCTGGCGACCTTGCGCTACCGCTTCAAAGGCGCGCAGTTTGAAGCGGCTGAAGAGGCTTTCGAGATTTCAAATCTGAAATTTAGACGTGGCTCCTTCATCATCCGCAATGCGAACGAAGCCGAGTTGCGGCGCGCGGCGGAAGAGTTCGGCTTAAAGGTCATGGCAGTGGCCGAAGCGCCCGCCGTCAAAACGCACGCGGTCAAAGCGGCGCGCGTGGCGTTGATGCACACCTGGCTGAGCACGCAGGACGAAGGCTGGTGGCGGCTGGAATTCGACCGGCGCGGCATTCCCTTCGATTACATCAGCACGCAGGACGTGGCACGCGACGCGAACCTGAACGCCAAATACGACGTGATTATTTTTGCGCCGGTGGGCCGCGCCAATCCGCAACAGATCGTCAGCGGCATGCCGATGTTCGGCAATCCGCTGCCGTGGAAGAAAACCGATTTGACGCCGAATCTGGGCGGCATTGACGAGACCGAGGACATGCGGCCTGGCCTAGGCTGGCTGGGTTTGCAAAACCTGCAAACCTTCGTGCAACGCGGCGGCTTGCTGATCACAGCGAATGACACGGCCAACTTCGCGGTCAGCTTTGGCTTCGCGCCCGGCGTTTCGATCACACCGCCGCAGCGCTTGCGCGCCACGGGCACGATCGTGCGCTCGAAGCTGGTGGATGCGGCCAGTCCGATCGCGTATGGCTACAACGACAACCTGGCGATCTTCTGTTCGAGCGGCCCGATCTTCGGGTTGAGCAATACGATTGGTGGCCGTGGCGGGCGTCGCGTTGGCGGCGAAGGTGGCGAGCGCTTAACCGGACGCGGCACGCCCGATGATTTGGATGTCGTGCAAAATCGCACGCCCGATGTGATTCCCGAACCGCCCAAAGCCGAACCCTGGGAAGCCTTGCCGCTGACCGCTGAACAGTTGCGCAACGCCACAAACGTCATTCCGCCGGGCGCCCGTCCGCGTGTGATTTTGCGTTATGCCGACGCGCGCGAGCTGCTGGTTTCAGGTTTGCTCGAAGCGGGCACCGAAATCGCGCAACGCCCCGCCGTGGTGGACGTGCCCTTTGGCAACGGCCACGTCGTGCTGTTCTCGAACAACCCGTTCTGGCGCGGCGAAACGCAGGGCAGCTACTTTTTGGTGTTCAATGCGATTCTGCATTTCGATAGTTTGAATGCGGGGCGGAAGCTGGCGGAGAAATGAACGGAGCGCGCAGATGCCTGAGCTTTGCCGGTTTTTCGGCGTCATCATTCGCATGTACGTGGAGGTCGGCGTGCCGCATCACACGCCGCACTTCCACGCTTACTATCAAGATGAAGCAGCCGTTTACGGGCTTGCGCCGGTTGATTTAATTTCCGGTTCGCTCCCGCGCCGCCAGCATCGGCTGGTGGAAGCGTGGGCTGAGTTACACGAGGCGGAGTTGTTGGCCGATTGGCAGCGGCTGCAAGCCGGTCAGACGCCGTTGCCGATTGAGCCGCTGCAGTAAGGAGGCAAAGATGATCCATCCAATCTACCGGGTGCGGGCATTTGAGATTGTCGCGCCCTACACGTTGCGTGTGCGGTTTGACGATGGCACGGCGCAGACCATCAACTTTCGTCCTGTGTTGGCGGGCGAATTGTACGGCCCACTGGCAGAGTTGGCGCTCTTCAACCAAGTGCGGCTTGATCCCGAAATCCAGACGCTGGTGTGGCCCAACGGCGCGGATTTCGATCCGGCAATTCTGCACGATTGGCCGAAACACGTTGAGGCGTTTACCACGCTGGCGCGCCAGTGGGAACTGGTCGTGGCTTGAGCGGAAACTCATTTGGACGATTTGCCCGTGATGTAACCCAACAAGGCGCTGACAATGGAAGTGAACAGAACTAATGCGAGTTTGCCTTCGTCGTTGGCCAGCCCTTTGCTGACAATAATCCAAACACAAAACAACACGGCGGCAAGCACAAGCCCGCTTACAGAACAGTATCTGATAAGTTCCTTAGTGTGGCGTTTTTTGACTGCGGCCTCTTTTTCTAAAATGTCTACAGCAGACATAGCGGGAAGACTCCTTTCGGTTGGGTAAGGTGGAAGCATTCGGGAAAACGAACACGCACATTCTATGCACCGACGTACTTTTCTCAAACATACAAAATCAGCAGGCTTAGGATTGGCGTTGGCATTCCGCAAACCTGCGTTTGCCCTCGTGCAATCAGAAGCCGCGCGCCCGCAACTGCCTTTCGGCGTGCAAAGCGGCGACATCACCGCAAATAGCGCCGTCATCTGGAGCCGTGCCGACCGTCCGGCACGAATGATTGTCGAATTCGCGACGACCGAATCCTTTCAAAACGCGCAACGCCTGACCGGCCCCGCCGCGCTTGAACTCAGCGATTTCACGGCCCGCGTAAACCTGACCGGCCTGCCCGCCGGACAGCGGATTTTCTATCGCGTCAGCTTTCAGGATTTGGCCGAAAGCCGCGCCGTCAGCGCACCCGTCATTGGCAGCTTCAACACGCCCGCGACCAACAAACTCGCCAGCGGCAAACGCGACGTGAAATTCGTCTGGGGCGGCGATGTGTGCGGCCAGGGCTGGGGCATCAATCCCGACTTTGGCGGGCTGAAGATTTACGAGGCGATGCGCCAGTGGCAGCCGGATTTTTTCATTCATTCGGGCGATACGATTTATGCCGACGGGGTAATTCAAGCTGAAGTAAAGCTGGATGACGGTTCGCTCTGGAAGAACCTGACGACGCCGGAAAAAGCCAAAGTCGCCGAGACGCTGGCCGAATTTCACGGCAATCACCGCTACAACTTTCTCGCTGAAAACTTCCGGCGCTTCAATGCCGCCGTGCCGATGCTGGCGCAGTGGGACGATCACGAGGTGCGCAACAACTGGTTTCCAGGGCAAATCCTCGACGACCCGAAATACGTGGTCAAAAGCGTAGACCTGCTGGCCGCCCGCGCCAAACGCGCCTTTCTGGATTACATGCCAATGCGCTTTGACCCGGCTGATCCTGAGCGCGTTTATCGGGCGTACAACTACGGCCCACTGCTCGACGTGTTGATGCTGGATGAGCGCAGCTACCGCGCGGCCAATGGCCCGAACCGGCAACCGGCGCAAAATGCCGAAACGGTTTTCCTGGGTAGCGCGCAATTCAACTGGATCAAGCAGCGCTTGCTGGCGTCGCGGGCTACGTGGAAGGTGATTGCCAGCGATATGCCCATCGGCCTGGTCGTGGGCGATGGCACGCGCAACGGGCAGCCGAATTTTGAAGCCTTCGCCAACGGCAACGGCCCGGCGCTGGGGCGCGAGTTGGAAGTGGCCGAATTGCTGCGCTTCATCAAACAGCGCCGGATCAAAAACGTCGTGTGGGTGACGGCGGATGTGCATTACGCGGCGGCGCATTATTACGACCCGGCCAAGGCGCAGTTAACCGACTTCAATCCGTTTTGGGAATTCGTCGCGGGGCCGCTCAACGCGGGCACCTTCGGGCCGGGCGCGCTGGATGACACCTTTGGCCCGCAGGTCAAATTCACCGGCATCCCCAAAGGCATGCGGCCGAACCGCTCGCCCAAGGACGGCTTCCAATTTTTCGGCGGCGTGAAAATTGACGGCAAGACCGAAGCGCTGACGGCGAGCTTGCACGACATCGCGGGCAAGCAGTTGTACAGCGTGGAACTGGCGGCGCAGCATTGAATTTAAGATTTGAGATTGCAGATTGCAGATTGAGAGGAAAGCGAAGATGACTGAAACAAACTGGCGCGGCAAAACGATTGCGTTGCTGACGGTGGCCCTGTTGGCCTTTGTTGCCATTCAGCAACCCGATGACGTGCAAGCGTGGGGCGCAACCGGGCACGAATTGTCGGGCCGCGCGGCTGCCACGAAATTGCCCAACGAGATGCCGAAGTTCTTTCGCAAGGAAATTGACCAGTTGAGCTATCTGAACCCGGAGCCGGATCGCTGGCGCGCGCGCGACGAATCGAACCTGGATCGCGGGATGGATAGCGCCGCCGCGCCCGATCATTTCGTGGATTTGGAATGGGTGCCCGAAACGGCGTTCAACGCGGTCAATCGCTACGATTTCACCGCCGAGTTGTTGAAGGCTGGTAGAAAGCCCGTCAATGTTGGCTTTGTGCCGTATCGCATGCTCGAACTGTTTCAGACCATGCGCATCGAATTCCGGTTGTGGCGCGCTGAAAAGGACGCGCGCAAACGGCGCTGGATCGAAGCGCGCATTTTGAATGACGCCGGCATCCTGGGGCATTACGTCAGCGACACGGCCAATCCGCACCACACGACGATTCATTACAACGGCTGGTCGGGCGACAATCCGCGGGGCTACACCGTTTTCACCAACGCGCCGAATATGGGCATCCACTACCGCTTTGAAGAGCAGTACGTGCAATCGCACATCAAGCTGGCCGACATGCTGCCGCTGATTGCCGCTGAAGCGCGCGTCATCGAAAAGCCGCGCGAGGCGTTGTGGAATCACATCCGCGAATCGAACAAGCTGGTCGAACAGCTTTACATTTTGGACAAACAGGAAGCCTTCAATGACAAGACCGCTGGCGCGGAGCACAAGAAATTTGTCAGCGAACGTCTGGCCGCCGGCGCGCAAATGTTGCGCGATCTGTGGTGGACGGCCTGGGTGACCAGCGATCCGAAACTGACGCCGCCCGTGCCGCCGCGTCCGGCCTCAGGCGATTAGTGTCACGTTTGACGCGCAGCGTCTTTGGAGTGCGCGCGGCACAGGCCGCCGCTTTGGTAGTCCTTTGATTTGTAGCAAACGAAGGGTATACCAAAGCGGCGGCC
>JANOWX010000783.1:0-4638 GCA_031418175.1 Acidobacteriota bacterium
TGCGACCGGGTGGCTCCCTACAATGCCATTCCTCTTACTCTTTTGGTGCGCCCGCGCCCCGCGGGCCCACCATTTTTAGCGTGCCGCCACCATTGGCCAGCCCGACGTTTTCAATTCGCGCCGCAGCTTCGCCATCGTCGCTTCGACCTCTTCCAGCTTGCGCGGAATCGCGGCGGACATCACCAGCGGGTCGCCGTTGGTCACGAGGATGTCGTCTTCGATGCGCACGCCGATGCCTTTGTATTTTTCAAACGCGGGCCGCACGGCCCGGATGAACTTCTCGTTCTCCGGCGTCTTGGGCAGCACGTCCAGCGCGTCGGGGCGGATGTAGATGCCCGGTTCGACGGTCAACGCCATGCCCGGCGCGAGCGGCGTGCTGTAACTACCGACATCGTGGACGTTCATCCCGATCCAGTGGCTGGAACCGTGCATGTACCAGGTGCGGAATTCATTGTTGTCCTTCGATGTAATCAGGCCCAGTTTGAGTAAACCGTCCTTGATGACCTCGGCGGTCACGCCTTGCACCGAGTTCTTCGCCGACGGCGGATCGAAGACCGCGCCGACCACCGCCCCGGCGCGCACGCGCTTGATCGAAGCCATCTGCGCGTCATAAACGATGCGATAAATCTCGGCTTGTTCTTTGCTGAATTTGCCGTTGACCGGGATGGTGCGCGTGATGTCGGCGGTGTAATGGTCGTATTCCGCCGCGCAATCCATCAGCAACAGGCCGCTCTCATCCAGCCGCTCCTGGTTGGTGATGTAATGCAGCGTCGTGGCATTCGCGCCCGCGCCCACGATGCAGGGATAGCCCCAACTATCGGCCCCGCGCCGTTTGAACGTGTATTCAAACTCAGCCTGGATTTCATACTCATACAGCGCCGGGGCGGCCACGGCGAAGACGCGGAAGAAGGCTTCGGCGGAAATATCCACCGCGTGTTGCAACAGCTTGATCTCCCAGGGCGATTTGTTCAGCCGCAATTGCGCGAAGATCGGATGCGCGTTCTTGATCGCCAGACCCGCATTGGCGGCGGTCAGCGCTTCGGCCAACTCGTGCTCGGCGCGGTACTCGCGCAGGTCGCGCGTTTGCGGCGTCAGCAGGTAAAGCTCGCCCTGATTGTTTTTGATCGCTTCGCTGATGGTTTGAAACTCGCTCTGCCATTGCGCGGCCAGCGCGGCTTGCGGTTTCGAGACGTTGCCGCGTTTGGTGAGCGCCTGTTCGGCGCGCGGAGCCAACTGCGCCAGGAAGCCGTTGAGCAAACGGCTGTCCCAAACTTCCTGCACACCGCTGCGGGCGCGCGCTTCGTCGGCGCTCATCATCCGCCCATTCCAGGTTTCCCGGGCCGGCGCACGTTCGGGCATAAACAGAATCTCGCGCGTCTTGGCCGCGCCGGGCAACAGGATCAAGGTCGCGCCGTCCTGCCGGATGCCGGTCAGGTAATAGAGATTGTTTTCCTGCCGGTAATGGTAATCAACGTCGTAAGTATAAATGCGCGGCTCGGTGCTGAGCAGCACCAGCACGGCCTTGTCGCCCATGCGCTTCATGACTTCGACGCGGCGCTTGCGCAATTCGGTGACGCGGTCAATTTCGGCGAGCTGCGGCGCGGCGGGCGCAAGATGCCACAGTTCAGCAACGGCGTTTTTGACGGCATCGCTGGCCGAAGCAGTAAAGAACGAAGCAGTGAGCAGCGCCACGGTGACGGCGCTGAAGAGCAGTGTGCGGCGATTGAAAGTCATGGTTCACCTCGAATGAAACGTGTCAGTAGCCCGACCGTGAGGGAGGGCTCGCTCGCGGTCAGAGCCCAACGGGTTTGATTGGACGCCAGCCCTCCCTCACGGTCGGGCTACTGACACACGCAGTTAGTCGGATGCAGGAAATCAGCTTATGCAAACTTGATAAAGAGCCACAACAATACCACGTGCAGCGACCACAGCGTAAGCGCGTAAGGCCATTGGAAGCGGATCACGCCGTATTGATCCTTCAAATTCAGCAACGCCGCCGGCACGATGTTGAAATTCGCAGCCATCGGCGTCAGCAACGTCCCGCTCGCCCCAGCAGTCAGCGTAATGATCGCCGCCAGCGCCGGATTCACGCCCAACGGCTTGACGATCAACGGTACCAACACGCCCGCCGCGATTACCGGGAACGCCGCAAACGAATTGCCCATCACAATCGTGAACAGCGCCATCCCCAAACAATTCGCCAGCACCAGCAAAAAAACATTGCCGTCGGGAATCACCTGTTGAATGCCCACGGCAATCAGTTCGCCCACCTTCGCCGCCGCGAAGATCACACCCAGCGAACCCAGCAATTGCGGCAGGATGTTGACCGCGCCCATCGCTTCATTCAACCGCCGCCCCGCATCCAGCAACGCGCGCGGCGTGCTTTTGGTCAACCACAACGCCAGGCCCATCGCCACCACACCGCCAAACCCCAAGCCCACCAACGCGCCGCGATTGGCGTCGAGTTTGAGCAAGCGAAACACCACCGCAAACGCCACCGTGACCAGTGGAATCGCGAGCACCGGCCAGAAAATGCGCGGGCCGATGTTCTGTGCCGGTTCGGCTTCAACGTCTGCACTCTTGCCGACCTGCCCCGCGCCATCCAACACAACCAGCAACAAGACCAACAAGCCCGTCACCCAATGCGGCAACACGCCGCCCAACGCGAAGATCACACCCAGCACGGCCCAAAACAGCGCGCTGCCCACACGCTGCGAATGGCTGCGATCACGCAACGTCAACACTGCAAAACAAAACAGCAGCGCGCCCGTCAGCACATAAACCGCTTCCAGACTGAACAGCCAATTCATCGTTGTGCCTCCGCTGCTTTTTTCAAGCGCCGATCCAGCAGGTTGAATTGCAGCGCGCCCAGCACGAGCGACGCCGCCACAATCGGCAACGTGTAAAAGACCAGGCTCCACAAGCTGACCTCGTAGCCTTGGCTCTTCATCACGCCGTAAACCAGCAGCACACCCGCCTGCACGACCGACAAATTCTGGCCGTAAAAGTTGCCGTAATTCTCGCTCGCCGCCGTCGCCGCCTTGATTGTCTCGATGCTCTGTTCAGGCAAGCCGGGCTGCGCCGCGCCCACGGCCATCGGAAAAACCAGCGGCCGCACAAACGACGGATGCCCATTCAAACGAATGCCCAGCGCGCCCTGCACTACGCGGAAGAGTTGGTAGACGAACAGCAAGCGCCCCACCGTCGCCGCGCGCACCCGCCGAATCAACGCGGCGGCTTGTTCCTGCAAACCGAATCTCTCAGACAAACCGATGGCAGGCAGCGTGATGATAAACAGCGTCATCAGCCGGTTATCGGCAAAGGCCTTGCCCAGCAGATTGATGATGCCGGTCTGCCCCGCCTTGGTCAGCAGCGGCACGCCCTGCCAGAGGCCTTCGCCGGAGAGCAGCGGCAAGCCCGCGAGCAAGCCGGTCGCCAGCGCCGCGACGGCGACGACCAAGGTCGTCCGCAAACGCAGCACTAAACCGACGATCACAATGAGTACGCCAATGAGTTTGAGCAATGTGAACCTCCCGCAAACAACCTTCGGCAAAGAGACGCAACGGAACACGAAAACTATCTGTAACGGCTTCGAGACAGATACCCAAGAGCATTGGGATCAGGCTTTAGCGGCTTTAGCCTGTGTTGGAGATTTTGAACACAGGACGGCGTAAGCGGCTGTCACTCTGAATCAAGGCAATGTCGGCGGCGTCTTGGCTGACGATGTTTGCGGTGAAGGCCGCCACACCCGGCACGCCTTGCGTCGCTTCCACCCGTTGCCGGTTCAGTTCGTGCCAAAGCTCGGCTTCGCGCGTGAGTTGCGCGTTTGTCGGGCCGGGTTTGGTGCGCGTGACGGGCCGCGCCGCGTCATCTGGTGTTTGCGCCTTTGGTTGACGGTGGAACGCAGGTGCCAGCAATGCCAGGAACAATGCGCCCGTCAGCCACAGGCGCGCGGTTGCGCTGCGGTACTTCATCAAGTTTCTCCCTTGTCTTGTTCGTGGGTGGTTGCGGCACAAACTGGGGCGCTGTGTCCGTCGAAGTTTTCGCGCGGATTGTGCATTCGGGCGGGCGTAACAAGCAAATGCCCCGCTGGCAGGCGCAGTGTAAGCAAGGTAATTAACTTTCAACGGCGCGCGCCGCTTTCAAGCGTGTGCGGAAAGGCGATCAGTGTTTGACGAAAAATTGCGATGGCTGAGTGGCGCTTTGATTTTCGGCTCGGGCGCGCAAGGTTGCCAGGTTGAAGTCGCAAAAGGCTTGTCGGCCGGGCACTAACAAGTTGGCTGGCCAGCCCGGTCAGCGGGTCGGTCAATCCACCTGCTTGAGGCTTGATTATTAATGATGGTCAAAGCAAGCAAGCTGTGGCGAGGCTTTACGGCCCGCCACAGCGACGGTCAACAACAGATGAGGCCGAGCAATCAGATGAGACCAATTACTTTTTAGCTGGGATAAAGAGCTTGGTGCATTTGGGGTACTTGCCCGTCTTGCTTACTTTGCCCGAGTTGTCCACTTTCGCAAGCTGAAAGTAACCTGAAACACAATGACATTTGTTGTCGCTTCCCAAGAAGGTGAGGGGAGGGCACCAATGACACTTACCATCTTGTCCCATGGGATAGGCCCCATATGAACTAATGGGACAAC
>JANOWX010000784.1:0-3376 GCA_031418175.1 Acidobacteriota bacterium
GCACGGCCGTGGGTTGGTCTGCGCTGGTCTGGTCTTCGACTTGTAGCAAGCGTTCCGCGTTCATACTCGTTCAGTTGCGTGATGTTTGATTGAGGGCAGTGTCTATCGAACTTAGCGCCGCCCGGTTTTGGCCTGTAAAACGCTGCGACTGTAGCACAGCACGCCAACGGCAGACAGCGCTGGCAGGGCCGCCAGCTTCCGCGTCGCCGTGTTTCGGCTTATCATCCGCAGCGTTTTCATTGCCGGACAACACCACTAGAAAAAGGAAAGACTATGCGTCACATCACACGCGCCGCTGGCGCACTGTTTTTGCTGGGAGCAATGGCTATGGCTCAAACACCCAAAGGCTTCGATCAAATCAACCAGGAATTCAAAACCTTCTACGAACAGCAACTCAAACAGCACGGCATCGTGGGCAGCAGCTTCATGCTCGTTCACGACAACCGCGTCGTCGCGCAGCACTTTTACGGCCTGGCGCACCTCGAGCAAAAGCGCGCCGTTGATGAAAATACCATCTATCACTGGGCTTCGATCACGAAGACCTTTACCGGCATTGCGATCATGCAATTGCGCGATCGTGGCTTGCTCAAACTGGATGACCCGATCGTCAAGTACGTGCCCGAATTGAAAGAGGTGCACAATCCGTTCGGCTCGATGGAAAGCATTACGATTCGCCATCTGCTGTCGCACAGCGCGGGCTATCGCGGCGGCACCTGGCCGTGGGGCGGCGACAAAGATTGGCAGCCGCACGAACCGCAGCATTGGTCGCAATTGGTGGCGATGTTGCCTTACACCGAAATCCTGTTTCAGCCCGGTAGCAAGTTCAGTTACTCAAACCCCGGCATTATCTTTCTGGGCCGCGTGATCGAGACGCTCACCAAAGAGGATTACGAGGTTTACATTGACAAGAACATCTTCAAGCCGCTCGAAATGTATCGCAGCTACTTCGACACGACGCCGTATCATTTGTTGAAACACCGCTCGCATAGTTACTGGTTGCAAGACGGCAAGCTGACGCCCGCGCGCTTTGATGTGGACACCGGTATCACGGTCTCGAACGGCGGGCTGAACGCGCCGCTGCCGGATATGGTCAAGTACCTGAACTTTCTGTTGGGCGATGCGAAGCAGCAAGCTGCTTATGACCAAGTGCTGAAACGCGCTTCGCTGGCAGAGATGTGGCAGCCGCAAGTTGCCATCACGCCGGACGCGATCCTCACGCCGGATGGCAAGCAGCGCAAAAACGCCATGGGCTTGACCTATTTCATCGAAGACAACTTCGGCCAGCATTTCATCGGCCACAGCGGCGGGCAGAACGGCTTCATCTCGCATTTCTATGTGCGGCCCGACAATCGCACGGCCTACATCGTGGCGTTCAATACACACGCCATGCCGACGGCGCAACGCAAAGACCAGGACACGCGGCTGTTGGATCATGAGTTGAAGGAGTGGCTGTTCGCGCGCGTGTTTACGTTATTCAGCAAGCCGTAGTAGGATGCGCGCCACCAAATCGCATTACCCGTAACAATCCAACCACAAAGGAGACCTTCCTAAATGGCGGTCAACGTAGCCAGCTCGCAAGACCCCTCTGTCGCCGCGCGCGCGCACAAACGCATCACCTGGCGGTTGATGCCCTTTCTGCTGCTGCTTTATTTCCTCGCTTACATTGACCGTACCAACGTGGGCGTGGCCGCGCTCGACATGAAAAAGTCTATGGGCGAAGGCGGCCTGGGCTTTGACGACGCGATCATCGGCATCGGCGCGGGTATCTTTTTCATCGGCTACTTTTTGCTGGAAGTGCCCGGCACCTTGATCGTCGAAAAATGGAGCGCCAGCAAATGGATCGCGCGCATCATGATTTCGTGGGGGATCGTCGCGTCGTTGATGGGCCTGATCGGCACGCCCTATCTCGAATTTTTATGCGTGGTGGATTGGTGCGCGGTCTTTCGCCCGGTCACGTCGGCGCTGGGCGCGCTTACGTCGTTGATGGGCGTCAATCCGCCGGAGATGCAGAACTGTTCATGCGAGGTGAAGCAGTTTTACTTCCTGCGCTTCCTGCTGGGCATTGCCGAAGCGGGCTTTTTCCCCGGCATCATTGTCTATCTGTCGCATTGGTTTCGTTACGCCGACCGCGCCAAGGCCAAATCGCAATTCATGATCGGGTTGCCGGTGGCGACGATCCTGGGCTTGCCGGTGTCGCAATGGATCATGCACAAGATTCAATGGGGCGGCGCGGCGGGCTGGCGCTGGGTTTACATCATCGAAGGCATCCCTTCGATCATTCTTGGGGTTGTCACGCTGTTCTATTTGACCGATTGGCCTGAGCAAGCCAAGTGGCTGCCCGCAGACGAAAAGAAATGGATCACTGAAGAACTCGCGCGCGAACGCCGCGAGAAACAGACCGGCGCGCAACTAACGTTCTGGCAAGAGGTCTTTGCCGCGCTCAAGAAAAAAGAAACCTTGCTGCTGTGCGCGATTTATCTGAGCGTCGTGATTGGCTATTACGGCCTGACGTTTTTTATCCCGGCGATCACGGCGCGCATGCAGGGGCGCTCCACTGTCGAACAAACGATTATTGCGATGCTGCCGTATATATGCGGCTTGCTTACGATGCTCTGGAACGCCAAGCATTCCGATCAAACCGGCGAACGGCGCATTCATACAGTCTGGCCGCTATTATTGGGTGCGGTGGCGTTGGGCGTGGCGAGCTTTGCGACCGAAAACCTGCCGGTCACAATAATCTGTCTTTGTTTGATTGGCGTTGGCCTGCACGCTTATCTGCCCGTGTTCTGGACGTGGCCGAGCGCGTTTATGACTTCGGCGATGGCGGCGACGGCGGTTGGTGTCATCAACTCAGTCGGCAACCTGGGCGGCTATTTCGGCCCGCAGGTCGTGGGCCAGATGAAAAAGCAAAGCGGGTCGTATGTGCCGGGGTTGCAGTTTTTGGCGGTGTGCGTGTTGGTGTCGGGGTTGTTGGCGTTGTTGTTGAAGCTGCCGGAAAAGAAGGCACAGTGAGCGCTTGCCTGTTCCTTGGTATTTCCCTCAATTCGATCGAGGCGGTCACGAAAATGTGACCGCCTGGTTACGGTGGTATGACCTTGGCTTGCTTGCCAGCCATACAGCTTCTCAGGGTTTCTGCTGCTGGTGATTGATTGCGTTGGAGTTAATTCGCTGGCCGGTAGATTTTTGATTCCCGCCTATTTGCGGCATCAGCTTTGCAGTAACCGCCACGCGGCCGGGGCGTAGTTTTACGTCTTGCGTGCCTGAGGAGCAATGATATGAAACAAATGTCTGGTAAGCGTAGTCACTTTCACTTGGCAATGCTGGTCGTAATCTTGTTGGGTTTATCCGCTTGTAATGGCAGCCAGCCGGCCAAACA
>JANOWX010000785.1:0-2129 GCA_031418175.1 Acidobacteriota bacterium
GGCGACGAAGCGGGCGTGCTCATCCATGATGTTCGTCCAGAACGTCGTCACTTCGGTTCGATCCAGTTCGGACTCTCCCTGCGCCAATGTTTCAAGACGGCGCGTCCAGCGTTCCGCCTCATGCCTGGTGTGGTCAAAGAAAAGAGGCCAGACCAGACTGCGCAGTTTGCCGGATGTCTGCGTTTCGCCAAGTCGGGCTTTGTATTCGATGAACGGCTTGATTTCTTCCGTCACTTTGCTCACGAAGCCCTTTAATTCGCTGCGCTCAGGCGGAGCGGAGTTCGCAACCTGTTGATGCAACTTGGCAAAAGTGTCGGCAAAGCCCAGCGCTTCTTCTCGCTCCTTGCCGGCAACCTCCGGCGGCATCAGCAAAGCAAAGAAAGCCCCGTGTTCCGCCATGATGTCGGTGGCAAACCGGGCATCCGCCCAAGCGTGAGCCGCAGGGTCGTTGCTCTCGGCGGCGGGAACGATGACCGGCTTTTCAAACGGTTGCTCCAGTTCGGTCCCGCCACGTCTGGTGTAGGTGGTAAACCCACTGCGGCTTTGCATTGCTGCTGCACTCTGTGACATTTCTTTAGCTCCTTGTTGGTACTTGTTGAATGAATACGTTGTCGGTCTGCCTCTGCCGGATGATTTTGAAGCCACGCTAAAGCGACTTCAAAAAATTCAACTAGGTTGCGTTACGCAAACCTACTTTGCCTGCCCCTTCGCGGAATTCGTTTTATCGAGCGCGGACTTTAACCCCCGCGCCAGCTTCACCGCGTCATCGTTGGCCCAAAAGTGAATGAAGAACAGGCGCGGCTCGTCGTTGAGCATGTGATTGTGCAGCGAAGTCACCTCAATGCCATTGTCGCGCAGGGCGCGGATCACCGGATTGACTTCGCTCGCGGTCATCGTAAAGTCGCCTGTGATGGCCGCCCGGCCTGCGCCCGTCGGCTGAAAGTTGATCGCAGTCGCCATGCCCATCGAAGGCGGTACTTCCATCCCCGCTTCAGTGATCTTCTCAGCGCGCGGGACACTCACCTGAAACACGCCGCCGTTCACCTTGCCGCTGTGGCCGATGGTCTGCTCGATCTGCTTCGTGTCAATTCCCAGTTCCTGTGACTGGCTGACTACAGGCGGCGCTGGCGGAGGTGTCTTCGTCAGTTTGAGTGTCGCGCTGATCGTTTCGGCCAGCTTCACCGCATCGCCGTGCCCGCCGATGTGCAGGTAGATCACGCGCGGCGTTTCGTAAAGGAGGTGGTGATGCAGCGCAGTCTGTTCGATGCCGCCTTGTTGCAGCCGCGAGATCACCGAGTTGACTTCGTCCTCAGTCATCACGATGTCACCCATCACCATCGCCTGATTGCCCGCCATTTTGAATGCCGCCCACGATCCCAGCGCGAATGCCGGTTTGATTTCGACGCCCTGCGCCGTGACCTTCAGATCGCTGCGCGGCATGCTGAAGCGGTAAACATCGCCGGGCAGCAGCGCGCCTGATCGTCCCATCGCCTGTTCAACCGCTTTCCAATCGGCGGTCGTGGACTGCGCGGTTCCTTGAGCCTGTTGTTGTTCGGTATGGCTTGTGGCGCAGCCCGCCAGGGTTGCGGAGAGCGAAACGAACAAGAGGAGCGCAGCAATTACCGCCGACCTTGCTATTCCGCGCTTAACCACACGATCATTTGTTGCCATTTCATTTGTCAGTTCAGTGCTTTTCATACCTTGCTCCTCATATTCTTTTAGGCACCTCGACTCACTCAGAGAAAGCGGCGGTTTTTGAAGATGCTCTACAGCGGCTTCAAAAATTCAACCAAATCGCTCTTTTCGAGGTCGGTCAACTTTAATCGTTGAAGTTGTTAGTAGGCTCCAGTCCGAGGAACCGCGCTGTTCAAGATTGGACGGTCAGCAGAATAATTTAGGGCTTACGCAGAAGCAGGCTTTTAGGCCAGCGCCAGCTTGCTGACGCGGTGTCGCGTTGATAGACCGTCCCCTTCAATGTTGCGAAAAAGATAACGTGAACGTCTGACAGACATTCTCGTACGCGGGTAGTACGCTGATGCCCGCCTGAGCAGCCGCACGATTATCCACCAATAAAACGAGTGGCGAGAGTTTCAAGCATTGATAGGACTTACGCAGAAGCTCAAACAAAC